>JAUSEJ010000816.1 GCA_030650265.1 Dehalococcoidia bacterium
GATTACAACTACTGGCGCTACGGGGTTTTCCTCCACAAATGCCTCAAGGTCAGCAATCAAGGCCGCCACGTTATCCATCTCACTGGCTAGGTTGGCGTGTTGCTGTCTGAGCATAGTGAGAGACAGCAGTTGCTCCTGCGGTTCGACCTCAGCGCCCGTGTCCGGGTCCCACTTGCGAGTTTGGAGCACGTAATCGTTATTGTCGGCCTTAAGGGCAATAAGATTTGCCACGGGTAATACCTCCTAACTTGCAATTAACTGCACCTTATCTTCAAAAAAGGCCCTGCCAATAAACCCTCATTCACACAACTTCGTTACCATTACATCACTCAACTGTTCACCGAAGCCACTTGAACGGTAGCGCTGTCATCGTAGGCGATGCGGAAATTCTGGACGTAGGCGGCCTGCGCCCCGTCCGATGTTTTAGCGTAAATCTCCGCAGTGTCACCGGGGTTCCAAGTCTGGGTCAAGTCTTCGCTCTTGGTGACGTAGCCGCCAGTAACGTCTGTTTGCTCGGTGCCGAGCGCTACGCCGTTGCGGTAGATGCGAGCGGTTGCGGTGGCACCCCCGCCAGCAGTTTTGAGGTCGAACAGGAAGCGAGCCGCGCCTACCAACCCGTTGGTAATGGTAATGGTCTTGAGCTTGGTGTAGCTTGTCGCTACCGTGGTTGCCTCTGCATCGTGGCTGTTGCGGACGTTCGCGGAGGCCGCCTTGTTGACCACGTGGGGTAGTTGTAGGCCAGCAGCGGCAATGCTGTTGCCAAACTGGATAACAAGCCCTGTCTCATCGCGGAAGTGGAGGGCAGCCTGTCCCGCTACACCATTCCGGTCTGCCACCCACGCCTGAGCCATATCAGCAGGACTTGTGCTGGGCGCTGTGCCAGCACCGATACCAAGCACCTTGGCAGCAGATGTGCCCCAAGCGGTGACGCCTAGGCCGAAGTTGCCTGCATCACCTAACTGCACTCTAAACTTCTCGGTTGCCCCCGCGCCACCATAAATAATGAATGCCCTGGTTCCAACCGTGTCTGTTCCATGCACTTCGATGTCGTGAGTAGATTCATTTTTGCCTATATACCAATTCACGTCAGTGGAGCCAAGGGCGCCATTAAGGTAAATCTTCTGGCCCCCAGCTATTTGCAACGAGCCCGTAAACGTACTCAGCCCCGCGCTGTCGATGCGGAGGCGCTCGACTCCGCCAGTGCTCCACGCCAGCGTGTCCGCGGCAGGCCACCACATGCCGGTGTCAAGGTCGCTGAACGGTCTGACCGAAGGCAATAGTGCCGTACCCGGGGGGAATATCGGTGTATCGCCGTAAGTATCTAGTAATAGCATCATCGCCTCCTAGGTCACGTACAGGATATCGACGCCCTCACCGTTGACCGAGACATCGATGTATGCCAGTGCGAGATTGGCTATCGCGAGCGAAACGCTCTGGCCTGCTAATAGCCGCTTGCCGTAGCTGGCGCTACTGACAGTCGCGCCGCCGATATAGACATAGCCGGTGTTAGCATCTTTTGCGGACACGATCACCGAGCGACATGCAGTGCTAGCCGCAAGCGCGACCGCTGTAGCTGCGTTGGTCGTCTTCGATGCATGGGCAACGGCCGCACCAGGTGCCTGTGTCGTGCTCAGCGAAGCCGCGACCGCCTGCTGGCCGAGGTTGCCGGCTGGCAGCGTCACGATATCGACGTTGCCGATGTTGTTGTCGCCAGCCGCGATGCTGGCAATAACCTTGCTGCCGCCGTCGACCACGAAGCCCCAGCCACCCACGTTCACGCTAACACTGCCCGCCGAACGCGTCATCACCAGCGACATGTCCATATAGGGTTCAGTGACCATATAGCGGTAGCGTGCAGTGTCTGTGGTCCAGCTGATCTGGGCGTTCGAGGGCGACTGCCCGGCCCCTTGCCCGATGCGGAAGTAGCTGACGTTGTCGGCGGTGGTACTCGGCAGGATGCGGCCTTTGATGTCTAGCGTGCCGCTGAATCCTGTAGTCGTGATCTCGATAACCTTGGTCGGACACATACGAGTCAATTGGTCATCCAAGATTGCGGTCGCCGTAGCCGCTTGGTCAGTCCAGACAGTTTCGCGCTTGGTGAAGGGCAGTGACATTCGTCACCTCTCTTTCTTAGCCCTTGTTAGGCTGGTTTATTCCTTTGCCGGTCGCCCCCGGCGTGCCGGTTCCGTGTCCTCTTGGCTGTTCAGGTGCCGGGACGCTGCTGCCCCTGCTGCCGCACCCTTTAGGATCGCTTGCTGCAGAGACTCGTTCCTCTCTTCTTTGATCCGCAACCGCTCTTCCTCAATCGTCGCCCACTCGCGCTTATGCCGGTTCTGCATATGGCTCTTCACATCTTGCCGTGAGGGCAGATTGTCTTTCATGCAGATGCCGAGGCCCCATTGGTCGTAATGAGTCCGACTCGGTGCATTGGGGTGCAACATGCAGGTGAGCTTGCCACGTTTGGGGGTAATGCCGGGGTCACGGGTCGTAAACACCTGTGAGCCATCCGGCCGCATCTTCGACATATGCGATGGGATCATGTTGGAGTTGGTGCGTGACCGCTCGCCAGTGCGGGTGTCCCAGATATAGACGATAGCAGCCTCCTTGCCCTTGCCGATGACCATTTGGGCATCTAGGCTATCGTCGCCCCGGTGTACGATGTCGCCCGGTCCCGCTTCGCCCGCCATCGGGCCGGCCCCCGCGAGGTTCTGCATCGCGGCCAGAATATCGTCGCGCTGCTGTTCAACGTCTAAGACTGCTGCTTCTGTCATGAGTCTTTAGCTCCTCTGTAACGCTTGGCCGTAGCCAAAGATTGATGTCGCCTTATGTAGCCTGTGCAACTGGTCGTTTTGGTCGTGGAAGTTCCCGATCAGGTCGCTTGGCTCGGGTCGCTCCACTGGCTCGACGTACCCGGCGTGCATGCGCTCGGCCATCTCGGTCAGCCGCCCCACGGTTTCCAGAATCTCCACCGCGCCATCCGGCCGGGGAACCCCGCCGATGATCGCGATTGGGTCATCTGGATAGAACACAGAAAGACCCATGTCGAAGCGCCACTCCCGCAGTTGCTCCGGCGACACGACCAGCATCCCCGCCTGCAACCGTCCGCCGGGCACAACCTTCAGAATGCGGTAGCGGTGGAAGCCCCGCGAGTCCGGTGCTGGCTCGTCCAACTCCTTCAAAGAGTAGGCCGCATCATCACTGTGTATCGCTGTTGTGGCCAGCACTACATCAGCCATTCCTCATCCCCCTGCGACCATGGCGTAGATCGTGACCGCTTCTGTACCGTTGTCGTTCACGTCGGTGAAGCGAATCAGTAGCAAGGCGTTCTCGTTCTGCGCCACCGTCACTGTCGCGGGGATCAGCGTAACGCCATTCCCCGCCGATACCGTGATCGTCTCGTTGGCGTTGGCGGTGTTGATGAGGTGACAAAGGTAGGTGATGTCGTTCACGCGAGCCTGTACGGGTAGCCCAGCCACCAGCAGCGCAGCGGTAGGCGTCACGTCGGTGCGACCCGCACCGTTCGGATCGCGCAGGATCAAGCCACCCAGCATTTGCGCCGCGGTGTAGGTCACGGCACCCGCCGTATCGAGCGTTGATGCTGTCAGCGTCTGCACCGTGCTCCGGCCGGTCTTGTGCAGTGTTATCGGTAGTGCCATACGTTAACCTCCATCGGCGACTCGCTCACGCCATCTCGATGAATGGCTCGAGCGAAATCAGACTGTTCGGCGAGATGCTGATCTCGATGTCTGGCAGGACGATCTTCTCCAGCGGAATCTCCACTTCTTGCGCCATTAGCTCGTTGAAAGCCGCTGCGAACTGTTCCCATTCAGGACAGGCCGGCAGGATGCTTGTTTGCCCCTTGTCGTCAGTCGTGCCGTACTGTTTGATGAGCTTCACCCGTACCTGGTCGATCACGCCGTACTCGTTGTTGATCTTCCGCCCGAGCCTTGCCAGCGCGTAGGCCGTCTTCACGGGCCACGGAGCATTCAAGAGCTCCTGAAGTGGCTTCTGAGCTTGCCAGACAGCACCATTCTGAACCTGCATATAATCCCCTCTTCTATTTATTGGGGCGGGTTCCAGCCGCCCCAGAGTCGCAGGGTTAGGCTAGATCGTAAAGCAGCACGTACTTGAGCGTGCCGGCAGCGTTGCGCAGAATGGGCAGCAACGTGGCGGTGGTCGCCCCTGCGTTCGCCACTACCCCAAGGTCGGAAATGTTGTTTACATCAATCAGCGCCGTGATTGCGGCGTTGTTCGTGTTGATCGACCACGGGAAGCGCAAAGAGTCGGTGTCCGTGCACAAGTACTGCATACGGGCACCAAAGATCAGTTTGGCGTTCGTGATCGTCGCAGCAGCATCTTCGTAGATGCCATCATTTCGAGCACAGATGTAGGTGCCCGCTGGCACGGTGCCGCCAGTGATGTTGATCCACGCCGAGGCCGCTGCACAATGGTTTGTGGGACTGCCCGACATCGTGATGTCGACTTCAAATGCTCCATAACCGTCGGTGAGAGCGCCAGCAGCAATGGTGCCCGAGAGTTTCAGTACACGCCCGGTCGCGGCCACCGCTGCGTTCGTGATTGTGACGGTCTGAGCAGTCACCGCCGCGCCACCGATGCCCATAGCATCCAGCCCAGCATCAATGACGAACATGTTGGCGTTGCCGTTGGACTCGATGCGGAAGTCGATGTCTTCCGAGTCCTCGTTGATCGTGATGCTGGTCGTGCCCGAGATGTTGGCCGCTGCCCCGAACCGGATGGCGCTGTTGGTTGTGCCGCCCTCGGTCGGCTGGCTGGCGATGTAAAGCGTGGCGGCGTTGGTGATCGTGCCGGTAGCCGTCAGGTTGGGTTCTGCGATGCTCATAGAGGCCGCTACTGCCGTGGTGCCAGCAGGAATCGTGACGGCGCCCGCTGGCGCTATCGCCAGATCGAAGTAGTTTACGGTGGTGGTTGCGGTGCGCGCTGCCCGGCTGATCGTGATGAGCTGGTCAGCGCTGGAGGTGTCCGTGTTCGAGCCGAGCACCAGGGCATTTTTGCCGCCGTCCGAGTAGATAGCGTACTGGATGCCGTCTGTCTCTACGCGGAAGTCAACATCGGCACTGCCCTCATTGATGACGAAGGCCCCCAACGCCGTGCGCAGTTGTTCTACGCCAGCAGCGTACAGCGCCATCGTCCCGGCGGACGAGTCTACCCATAGCCATGCCTGCGAGTTTCCGCCATTATTGGCGGCGACGAGAATGTCCCCGTTGGCCACAAGGTTCGAGATTACCATCGTATCGACGGCCAAAGCAGGCGTAACCGGAGTGCCGAGCAGGACGCCTTCAAGGTTGGTGTTGGCGGCCAGCAGGGTAGCGCCCGTCATCGCGCCATTGTAGACAGCGGCCAGGATGCCTTCATTAGGCTTAGTGATCCAGCCGCGATGATTCTGATGTGCCATTTTATGCCCCTCTAATCCCGAATGTCGGGACTTGAATCAGAGTCGTGGCGGTTGACGAAGCTCAGCCGCCAAAGCCGCTAAACGCTACGTGGTACTACGATCCTTTCGACCGTACAGGTAATCGACGCTGATGATATTCGCCGTGGCCTGCTCGAAGTTCTGGACCATCGGCACGAGGTCGGTGGCTGCCACCAGTGTGGTGTCGCTGTCCAGCCGGTAGACTTCATCACCGTTGACCGTCCAGACGGCCGACTTGCAATCAGCCGAGAGGAACACCCCAAGGGTCAGAGCTTGTGCTGCCACAGGGTTGTACTTGGAGCTCAGCGCCTTGTTCGCTGTAACCGAGTCGGTCTTGCCGGCAACGCACCACAGCACTTTGGTGGTGGCATCGTTGTCGAACAGTATTCCGATGGCATCGCTCATGGTGTCGATGGTCACCGTATCGGTGGTTGCGGAGAACGAAGTCTCGTCCGCCGAGGCGAGACTATCGCCAAAGCCGACAAAGAACTTATTGTCAGTGATGCTGTCAATGAAGATGCGGGCCTCCATCTTGAGGTTGTTGACGCCAGACCGCCAGTTGAGTTTACCGAACGATACACCGGCGTTATCATCGTCATTGCTCGTGTCCACGCCAACGTCAAGACGCCCGTCGATGCCAAGCGCCTTGATCTCGGTGACAGCAGTTGCCGCAACCGCCAAGGTGTCGATCTCGGGCAGGTCTGCGATTGCGGTAACGAGAAAGTCCTCGAACTTGCTGACGTATCCAAACGAGGTATCAGTTGCCATTTCTAGTTTCCTTTCATTGTCGCCGTGCTCTTTCGCACGCTAACGGCTTAGGGTTAATGAACGCTTGCACACAAAAACGGCACACCGTCAGCCGAAGCCGATGGGTGCGCCGTTAGGGATGCTATTCTGTTGTTGGTAAGGGCTATTGCCTGCTGCGCTTTGTACCCTTGGGCACCGGCGGCGGTTGCATCTTGCGTCCACATTTGACGGAACAGTACAGTTGCTTCATCCGTGCCGTGAATGTCTGCCCACAACCCAGACACACCTTTGTGTAGGTGTGTCTGTCCACATAGGCATCCCTGCCTGCTGCCATTGCACATTTCTGACTGCAATACTTGCGAAGTTTCTGGTAGGTGTTGAACTCTGTCCCACAGTACTGGCAGGTTAAGGTGGGTTTTTCGGGTGTCGGGATTGCCGCAGCCGCAGCGTCTCCCCCCCGCCGATTCAGTACGCGAAGCTGCAATCGTAATTGCTCGCGGTAACTCCACTCCTCGTCTGTTAACGGTACGGTTCTGTGTTCTCGCGGCCGGAGGGTTTCCATTAACAACAGGGCAATGTCGGCCTGCTGCGCTTTGATACGCAGATAAGGTCGTATTTCCCTCAACATAATGGCTGCGCTTTGGGTTGACCATCTCAGATCCCCGGTTTCCTTGTATCCTCGTTCAATGTGTCGCTTGCGGATTTGGGCGATTTTGCTACCCCATTCAGCACCGATTTCTTGCAACACGGCCACAGCAGTATTTGTGATGCGAACATCAAGTGTGTGGCGAGTAGTGCCTCTTTTGGTCGGTATTGTTGGGATCGCAATGTTTCCCTCTCCATCAAGTAACCCTGCCAGATACGCCTTCTGTGTCTCGGTATGCATGCTCGCTTCCTCCTTAGTGATTCTGCGAGCATTATACCTTATTGGCTATACGAACTCAACTAGTAGGCGCGGTCGCGTCGCTGTAGACCTCTTTCAACCAGTTACCAGCCGAGCGCTCGCCAGTCGCGTACTCGTCCCACAACCAGACAGACTTGCCACCGCCACCTAGACTCGGCTCATCGCGGGTGGTCGTCCACGGACTGCGCCCCTGTACGAGCACGATAGCGCCGCCCTTGCCCCCGGCGAAGACGCCGCCCTTCGCGTCTGAAGAGCTGTCGATGGTCAGATTGCCGTCGTTGTAGACCTCAGCCCCGCCAATCCTGCCCTCGAAGCCATTGGTGAAGGTATCCTTGGTCAGACCATCAGGCACGGGATAGGTGCCAACGCCAGAGGTGAGCTCTGAATAGAAGTCGTGAATTTGAAAGCCGTGGAACACGCCGTAGATGGGGCCGTCCCATGGTTCGGTCGTGTTGCCAGCCACTTGAGCAGCCATCGCGGAGACTACCCCGCTGGTTAGGGTTGCTCCAGCGCCCGGCTGCGAGACACTAGCACCATCAAAGACGAGCAGGAGGTCCTGGTCCTTCAGCCGTTGGATGGCATTCTGGGCCAACGTACCCATCTTGGCGAAGCCGATCTTGCTAATTCGCTCAGCTACACGGTTTGTGATGACCGTATGCACGACCTTCAAGCTCGGGGTCAGGGGAAAATTACTATCGGAAAATTGTTGTGGATTCTCGAAGCGGTCCGTCTCCGAAGCGCTTGAGGCCGTCAGTCTGGCATAACTCACTTCGTTCCAAGTGATGCCTGTGCCGGGGTCGAGAGTTTGCTTGTCGACCAGATTGGTCATGACGCCCTTCCACTCGCGTTGCGCCCTCGCGGACGCCACCAGAGAGTTAAGGGAATCGGTAAGGTTAGTGGTATAGGTCTCACCTGAGGCCATATCGTTACTCCTTCAATGCGAGCGCTATCTCACGTGATGATGCCGTTGTCGCGCATCCACTTGAGCTGCCTCGCCGTATTGTTCGATTTGCCGGCTCCGTAGTCGGCCATAAATTGCTCGTCGGTCAGGCCGCCTTCGCCGGGCGGCAGCGTTACCGGCGCCTTCTCTTGTTGGCGATTGGTCGCGCGTTCAGTAGCCAGCATCGCGGCAGCCTCGGTCTTCGCTAGCGTTTTCGCCAGCTCTTTGGCCTGCCTGCCGCTACTCAGGTCGCGCCACGCGCTCAAGAACGAGAGATGGTCGGTATACTTCGGGTTGAGCGGATTCAGTTCGGCCCGGTCGTCATCGCTCAGCGAGGGGTCCTGCTGGATCGCATCGGTGAGCATCGCGATGAGCCGCTGGTTCGCGCTTACTTCGGCCCGCTGTTGGAGGGTTGGAGCCAGCCGTTGCATGACCTGCTCTTCGGCTGCGGCAGTCTGTCGGGCGGACTTGCGAGCCTCAAGCTCCGGCCGCAGACGCTGGGCGAGTGGGCTGGTCGGGTCATCTTCGATTTCCCGCCATAGCTCGCTATCGCTCTGTTCTTGCTGCGCTTGCCTGAGTCTGGCCTGTGCCTGCTCCTCAAGACGTGCATTGTTCTGGCGGACGATCTCGGCAGCCTTCTCGGTGGCCCGCCGGTCGATGTCGGCCTCACGCACGCTCTTGCTGCGGTGATCGATCTCTTTCTTGATCTCCGCGTGTTCGAGCAGGTACTTGCGCCCCTCTGGCGTGGCTAGGAACTTCTCGGTGGCTTCCTTGTAGTCCGGCTCGCTGCTGGTCTTCTCTGGCGCTGCTGCCTGCGTGCTGTCAGCCGTAGACTCCGGGGACGAGTCCGTCGCCGTTGCCTCGGTCGTACTAGGAGCAGGCGTTAGGGCCTCGATTACCGCAGTAGCGGAACTGTCGCCATCTGGCATGCTTTCTCCTCCAACAAAAAAAGGGCGATCCCTCGGCCGCCGAGTTTCCTCGGAAGCGGAGAGACCGCCCGTTTGTCCGGGTCAGGTCTTACCTTTGGTTAGCTAATCGCCACTGTGCCCACAATAGCACAAGTTACAGGCGAGCGCAAGCCTGTTATGCTGGCTACGTCCACCGCGTGAACGTTTGCGCCGTGCCCTTGGGCTGGGCTGCCCGCATCCTCGTCCACGCATCCGCCGGCACGATCCCTTGGGCCGACCACAGCCCCTCTTGCATCTTCCGGTCTGTGTCGGTCATGTTGTTGTAGTCCTGCACGCCGATCTGATGAGGCTGGCGGACGGGGCCGAACGGGCTATTGTAACTGTCAGCAACGCCAGCGGGTGCGCCAGTGCGATAGGTGCCCGTGCTCTCATCGAAGTTAGGGTTGTCACCTGCGTAGGCCGTTCCCTCGCCCCTGCCCGTGCTAGTCGCCTGCTTCCACCAATCGGCATTGCTCGTGGCGCCCATCCCTGCCGATTCCCAGCTTGGCGTCGCCTGCATCTCCCCGAAGGCCCCCTTGGGCTGTGCCTGCCTGACCTTGAGCCAGTCCGTTGGCCCGGAGAGTTGCGCTCGTAGCCCACCATAGTATTGCTCGTTTTGCTGTTGCATCTGATCGCGGGCAAGAGTGTTCTGCTGCGTAGCGCCAGTAAGTCCCACGTCAATGCCCATCGCCTGTGCCGCCTTAACAGGGTCACCGCCCGACGATACCCCTTCCGGTGAGAATCCCAGCCAGTTCTTGACCGCTGCCCGCTGCTGCTCTGGGGTATCCACAGGCCAACCACTCGACCGAAAGAAGTTGGCGAGATCCGGCCGCTTCGCCCATATCGCATCGAGCGCCGCATCGGCCCCCATGGTCGGCGTGCCGCCTGTGTTCAGGTAGCCGGTTAGCCCGGCCATCGCCTGCAGCTTCTGCCAGTCGTTCTGAGCTCTGGCCAATTCGTAGGTCGGGCGCTCCACTTCCCGCAGCCGTGCTTCGAGATAGGCTTGGTTGGCCTGCTGAATCTGTAATGGCAGAATGCCGGCGCCACCCGAGCCAGTGAAGGCGCTTGGAGCGGGAGTAGGGGCAATGCCTTGGTTAACCTGCATTGATTCAGTTCGCCTGACGACATAAGAACCGTCATCGTTTTGGTGGATTACACTTACTGTTCCATCTGCATTCTGCTGCCCGTATTCGGCAGTGCCGCCATCATCATAAGCCATTACCCTATCTCCTTATTGCTTGCTGTGCCGCCTGCCACGGGTTAAACGGCACCTTAGTTGCTTGTGGCGCCGTGTACGGGAGCCCGTAGCGCTTCATAAGCTGCTCCTGCACGCCCCCCGGCTCGAAGCCCGACCAATAGTCCTGCCCTTCTGGCAATTGGAAGTCCAAGGCTTGGTTCCAAGCCGAGGTATAGTTGGTCGCCAGTCCACGCAGGTTTGCCGCTTCACGCTCCTGATCGTTCTGTAGCGCTACTAGGCGATTCTGTTGCAAGAGATCGGCGCGCGTTTGCTCTTTCTGCGCATCGGCGAGCGTATCACGGCCACGGGCGTAGGCGGTTTCTTCGGGATAGCGCGCCTGCTGCCATGCAAGCTGATCGTCAGCGGCGGTACGTTGCCTAGGGGCGGCAGGTTCCGCAGGGAAGTTGAACACAGGCTCGTATGCGGCTTTGCCGTCAGGCCCCAGCGTCACCTGATAGGCAATGTTACCCTTCGTGACGAGGGTGGGCTTAGGATTGCGCAATTCTTCTAGCTTTTGGGTGTAACTGGCAGCATCATAGGCGTCTTTCGCAAGATCGGCAGGGGTATTGGTAGCCTTTGCCCCCATCGCCGTCCCAGGATCAGTAATGCCAATCTCTGCTGTCGTCGGATTCGGGTTAGCCGTATGCGCCTTGCCGACAACATAGGTGCCATCAGCGAACGTATACCTATACTGCGGAGTGGGATTTCGTACCTTCGCCCCACTCTCGTCCTCAATGAATGGGTCAAGTGGCAACACACCAACAACATCACCGTGTCGTTGGATCAATTCCATGAATGTATCAGCCATTAAGCCACCTCCTTACTGCACATGCTATAATTAGATTGATGGAACATTCGATTACAGATTTCCGCGATCCGGTAACGCTTCTCATTTGGTTCTGGCTGGGTTTTGTGACGCCAGTGAGTTTCTTTTGGGCAGTGATTAAGCCTCATATTCGTCTGAAGCCCGAAGGTTACATCGGCAAGTTTCAACGGCCCGATGGTCAAATCGTCCATGTCTCGCGGATGCCTAGCGGCTCGCTTTGGGTCGCCTCTGAAGAATCCCCCGGCACTGAACCGCAGGAAATTGGTTATGTCTCTGGCCGTGAACTGACTACCTACCATAAGTTATCTGCTACCCCCGACGGGGACAAGCGTATTACTCGCCCCCACTAATCCCTGCTGCTCCGTTTGACTCAACGCCCCACCGAACTGCTTATCTACCTCTGCCCTCTTCTTTTTCAGGTAAGCGCCGTCCAGTTCTCCGCGACGAGCCAAGACACTGAGTGTAGGATTGGCGTCAAATAGCTTTCGCTTGCCCTCGTTCTGACCATAGCGTTGGACATAATCACTGAGTAAAGCCTTGGCATTGCTAATCTCGTAGTTCTGCGTTTGAATCTCCTGCGGTGTACCGTTCACTCCTAGAAAGTGCGGCACGCTCGCCCACGCAATTAGCGCTTGATGTCGCGGGTCACGAGCGACTTGATTACCTAAGTTGATATCGGCCATATCGTAGGCCGTACCGATCATCCTATTTAGCGTGGCAGACTTGCCTTGGTCATCTAGTACTTGATACTCAGACTTGCTGATCGTATCCGCGATATATGTTGCTGCCATCTTACCCGCCTGACCTTGCAGTAGGCGCTGTTGTTCTGGTGTTTGCTTCGCGCCAGCGTAGGTATCTGAGAACTGCCGCACGCTGACTGGTGTCCCGGCCTGCGTCAACCTTGCTACTTCCTGCGCTACGGGGTCAGGCCGCTTCGTGCTCGTCTGCCAAGGGACTATCATCTGGGCTATAGTGTCACCTGGTCCCGTCTGCCGTATACCGCCATAAACACTTGGCTCTTTTGGTAACGCTAGCGAGGCAAACGGAATACGCCCCTGAACTGCTGCTATAGGTGTATCCTTGGCTCGAATCGTCGGGTCTACGATGCGCTCAACTGCTGCTAATCCTGAGCCATATGGCACGAATGACCCAGCGATGCTGGCGGCGTTCTGGGTGGCCCACGTCGCTGGATTCTGGGCACGGAAGAGATCTGAAACGCCGCGCAGGAATGAGGCATCAAGCATCGAGTTATAGACACGGCTAACTACATCTAATGCCAATTCGTGATTCGGGCGGCGTCCTTCGTCTAGTCCCTCCTTGACAGCAGCCACAAACGCCATTGGAACACTCAACGGGCCAAGATTATTGTAACTAATCCAACGCCAGCCACTAGGTTGTGTGGGGTCTGGTACTTTTATGCTGTTCGCTTGCCATCCTGACTCTTCAAGCACACGTCGCCTTGTTAAATTGGTCGGCCCTTGCCCGGTCAAGTTGCCACTGCTGACCATTCCCCATAGCCCGGCAAGTACGCTGCTAGCCATTAACGTCTTGGCCGCTTCCATCCGGACGCCTCTTATATCGCCTTTACTTGCCTTGATACCCATTTTGATTGGCCCGGCAAGAGGCTGGAGAACCATGCCCAACCCACGAATGTAGATATTCGCTGGGGTACGAATGAATGGCACGATCAGTTTAACAACCGTGCCCGTCGGGCCAGGGGTATTAGCGAAACGAATGAAAGCATTCACAAACTTACCCGGATCATTCTGATAGACAGCGTATTTCGCAACTTCGCTTGCTTGAAGTATCATATCCTTATCAGGATTAGCGAGCAAGCGCTCTGCTTTAAGAACATCGCCTTTCGCCAATCGATAAGCATTAGCGTGTAGTGCCCCAGAGTAATTGACCGACTTCCAGAACTCATCTGCTGCGGTCAAGACATCGCTCACTGGATTTATTACTTTGCCCACCAGCCCCCCAATGGGCTTTGGTCGGATGTTCCCAAATTGACTGGTTTCAATCTGTGTGACATTGAACTTAGATACACCAGTCGCGAAGGCGTCACCCGCTGCCGCCCATGCCTCAGGAATACCACGCATCATGCCATACACGTCGGCTGCCGCTTCCTTGGGATATCCTGCCAAGGCTGTTGTCAGCGGTCGAACCATCGCCTGCCCAGCATTGCCAGAGAAGTTAACAAAGTGGGTCTTCCACGAGCTAAGCATCGAGGCATAGCGCCAAGCATTGATCTTGTCCCAAAGCGTCGGTGAGTAGAGTGCTTGCAACATCTTATACTGCGCTACTTTGTCACTCGGGTCAATCTGAGAGAACTGCTCAACCCACTTCGTGAACTGCTCGGTGCCGCCCAAATGCTTGAAGGCTTCGTTGATCGCGTTAGTCCGACTGGCCCCCTCGCCCGTCAACGCTGTACGGAACGAGCGCAGCGTGCGCCCTGCTTCCGCTGCTGATCCAGAACGCACGGCTGCCAATGCCGCAAACTCCAAGGCCTTGTCTGCTAACTGCGACTCCATTACTGACGTCGCCGTTCCCGCTGTTCGTGCCTCAGTCACTTCGCCTAAAAGGTTCTGGTAGTCCTGCCCTGTCTTCGCAAGCGTCTGTCCGAGCGCTATAGCTTCCTCTTGATTGAAGGCGCGGCCCGGCTTACTCTTCAACCAATCCTCAATGCTGACGCCTAAACCTTTCGCAGGGTCAGTGAGGTCAGCAGCATTTTGGACGGCTTGCGCGTCGGTAATCACGCCCCGCCGTTGGCCTGCAAACTGGTTGAACTCAGGACTATCGACGGTCTGCTTGATTACATCACTGACGCCGGCCTCATCAAACTTACTCAGCTTGACGTTGCCCGCAAAGCCCTCTTCTGCTGGCCGGAGTGCAGAGGCTTGCTCAGGGGTGCCCTTAGCACGGGCTAGTGTTTTTCCTGCTGCCTTGGCGAGATCGCCAGTAGCGGCTTTTGCAGCAGAAGAGGATAGCGATGGAAGACTTCTCTGCTCAACAGGCACAGATGCAGCAGGCTCAGGCGGTGCTCCGAGCGAAGATCGAGCAGGCACGGGCACAGCTGCAGCTTCAGCAGCAGAGAGAGGAAGATCAGGCACGCCAGCACCTTGCACACCAGTTCCCCCCCGCAAACGAGCTATCTGTTGTCCTAGCGATGTCTGTGCGGCCTGCTCATCGGTGACTTGGGGGTTCTTCACCCGTAATTTCACCATCTGCTTTTCGGCTTCCCGCAGGTCGGCTTCACGAATACTGCGTCCCATGTCGCTGCCGAGGCCACCAAGAGCTTGGCGAACATCTGCCGGTGTGTTAGCAGGCTTCGCCAAAGCCGCCTCCGCCCCAGCATCAAACTCCGCTGTAAGCCTGTCCATCTCAGCCTTGAGCCCCATATACTCCTTGTTCAGCGCCTTTAACTCGGCTGCATCGCCAGCCCCTTGTACTGCTGCCAACTTGCTGCTACGCTGCCCTGGCCCGATCTCCTTCAGAGCTTCAGGGTCGAGCGATTCCCACCACGCTGTCTCATAGGGGTTGAGGTCGTGCGTCCGTGCGATTTCCTCTAGCTGGCTGTTCTGCAAGCTGCCTGCATTTGGCGGGCGCTGGATTGTGCCACGCATCTTACCGCTTACAGCGCGGCGAATATCTGTGTTCGCCTGCTGCTCTAATCGTGGAGTGATCTCAGCAAGACGAGTATTGATCTCGTCGAAACGGCGGGCAACGTCGTCGATGTAGTTGCTCGCATCTTCGAGCGTGCCACCTAGCCTACTGATACCGCCCAAGCGTCGGCCACCGTAGCCGAGGGCTCCACCACCGATTATCCCGAGCAGCCGGTTGCGCCAGCGCTCGCCTTCTGTGGCATTCGGGTCTGTCGTGGCATCAGCACTTAGCCCACCGACGATAGCGCCGCCAATCTCAGGAGCGCTGCGCAACATATTTGCGCTGTCTGGATTGAACGTGCCTTTATTGCCAAGGGCCGACTTGACTTGCTCGGGCTCAAAAGCAATCCAGACGGCATGCTCTTTACCGCCCATCTTGCCGCCAACATCCTTGATGCCGTCATATCCCATTCGTTGCAGTTCTTGCGTTATCTTCTCAGGCACACTGGTCCAAGCGAAGGTGGTTCCCTCTTGGAGGTCTTTCTCTAATCGCTCCATGAACACCTTCGCATTGGCATTCTTGTCCCATTGATCCCATTTGTATTGCGCGCCTCGCGTACGATCGGCCTTGGCGACGGCCATTAGCCTGTCTACTACTTCAGCGGGAATTGAACTCGTATCAAGTGGTCGACGGATGTTCAGATAAACAGGCGTCACCCCAGGGCGTTCCACGTAGGGGCTATTAAACTTCGGCCGTAGTCCTGCTTGCTCCAAAATATCAACAAAGCGCTCCTCATCACCGAATAACGAGCCGCTGTTCAACCATGTCTCTTTCCCTGCCTCTAGCCAATTACCCCTGGCCTTCCGCACTTCGTAGTTCCAATGATCTGCCCCGGTCAGTGGGTTAGCGCCGGTGAAGTCAAAGTTATTACTGTCATCAAGACCTGTTTTGAGCATCACATCCTTGACGCGAGCTTGCTGTTCTGGGCTCAGACGATACCACTGCGAGCGCAGGTTATTTTGCGTGCGTGCCCCCTGGTCTGGTGGAAACTTGAACCAATTCTCATAGTCAGCATTCTTCTCAATCAAAGCAAGGTCTGGTTTACCAGCAGCATAGTTCCCGGCAATAGTGGGGTCTTCCGTGAAGTAGAAGCGCCCACTTGTCGCTCTTTTCTTCTCAAGTTTTGACCCTAGTAAGTCGGCACGATAATCACCACGGAAGACGGGTTTGGGCAGCCCTGCCTCATCCACAACCTGCGAGCCACTGAACCAGCGTTGGAAATTGGGATTGCCCACGTCCCGAGCTACAGACGCGCTCAGGGGCTTCACTATCCCACCCTGCCCTACATCCTCGACGGTCCCACCCAGTCTGCTCTTCATCCCGAGCCGCCTTGCCCCGTAGCCTGCCAATCCGCCAGCAGCCACCCCAGCCGCCCGCCGTGCCAGATTCTCTTGTGGCGATAGGTTCGGATCATCTTGGTAGGCGATGCCGCCAACGGTAGCGCCGCCAATCTCAGGCGCAGAGAAAAGCGGGAAGCCCTCTTCCATCGCCGCCTGCTTCATTTGTGGGGTGATGACGAGAGAGTGGACGACTTCTGTTCGTATTCCGCGATTGTCACGAAGGGCATTTGCAGCCTCAGCATAATTGTCAAAGATCGCTACCACATCCCCCTCATCGCGGAGGAGATACTTGCCATCTTTTTCAATTATGTTAAGATTGATCTTCCCGATTCCTACATTTGTTGTCCCCACCCGTGCCCCGAACTTCTTGCCCAGCTTGTTGGCCACTTCGGGCAGGATGGTATCGTAGAAGCCAGCCATCCCTTGGGTGCCGACGGTGAGTCCTTCCCCCTCTAGAATATGGATCCCTTCACCAGATGTTTTGAATCCCTCTCGTCTACTAGGACTATTCATCAATCTGTCAGAGGCTTCTTTCCCTATGATATTCGGAAGTTCTTGCGCGGTTACTTCACGATTGATCGCTTGTTGCCCTGACAGGGTATATGCTTCTAGCCATCCACGAGTTACATTCCCACTTTCATCAAAGTGGGGGTTTACCAAGTTGATGCGCTTGACTTGCTTCGCCAAGTCATACCGCGCAGCCTGCTGCTTTCCCGTCGTCCACGCAATCTGGTCGTAGCCATTCTCCGAGGCGTAGCGAATCATTCGTTTTATGGTAAGCTCAGGCCATGTCTTGG
>JAUSEJ010000334.1 GCA_030650265.1 Dehalococcoidia bacterium
CCAAATCGATCGTAGCCCAGCGTGCACATTAGATCACGGAACAGGCCGGCCATGCGCGTGATGTTCATGCCTGGCTCTTGCGGCCGGTCGGAGAATCCATAGCCGGGCAGGGATGGCACTACAATGTGAAAGGCGTCAGCCGGATCACCGCCGTATTTGGCAGGGTCGCTGAGCGGCCCTATGATCTTGTACATCTCAAAGAAGGATCCTGGCCACCCATGGATAAGCATCAGCGGCAGCGGACTTGGACCCTTGCCCTGCTGGTGTACAAAATGGATGCCGTTTCCGTTGACGTTTGCTTTGAACTGGGGGAGAGTGTTTAGCTTACGTTCCCAACGCCGCCAGCTAAAGCTTTCAAGCCAGTACTCCACGAGCTCTTTGATATAGCCGAGATTGGCGCCATAGTCCCAGCCTGCTCCATGAATTTCGTCGGGCCAACGTGTCCTCTTTAGACGCTGGCGCAGGTCACGCAGTACGGCAGTCGGAACTCGAATTTGGTAGGATTCTATGTTCACTGTTTCCTCCAGTACTCAGGCGGTAATGGGCCAGGGCGCAGTCGAATTATATCACCGTTTACCCGGCATTGCACCTGACTTTGCTTTGCCTCTCGGCCCTCCCTGCTAAAATCGATGCCCATAATCCTGGACAATGTTGTAGAATAGGGGGGCGAGCAGTGTATGGGAGGAGTCGGGAAGATGGAGAAGACGACGGATGTGGTCGTAGTTGGATTCGGGGGCGCCGGGGCGGCTGCAGCTATCGAAGCGGCCGACGCCGGGGCGAACCTGCTGATTCTGGAGAAGACTGGCAGACCGGGCGGCGCCACCCGGATGTCGGCGGGAATAGTGTATGCCGCCGGAAGTTCGGTCCAGAGAGCCGCCGGAATCAACGATTCTGCTGAGGAGATGTACAGCTACTACATAGCCACTGACAACGGGATGAAGGACCCCGCCCTTACAAGAGTGGTGGCGGAGCATTCCGCCGAGACCATTGACTGGCTAATTAAGCTGGGTGCAGATTTCCCTCCCGAAGACATTTTCATCGGCGGCGCCGAGGTTCAATTTGCTCACGTAACTCCTCCCAAGCCAAGGTCCCATCATTTTCGCACCCGACCGGGCGAATCCGTTTACTCGGGCCCCCAACTCTTTTCTATTCTGGAGGAAGCAGTAAAGGCTAGGGGGATCGAGGTCATGTTGCAAACGTCAGCAACCGAGCTGTTGACGAATTCGAGAAGAGAAGTCCTCGGCGTCAAGGCTTCTTGTCAAGGAGGGGAGTTAATAATTCACGCCAGGAAAGCCGTGATACTTGCCGATGGCGGCTTTGCCAACAACCCGGAGATGGTAAAGCAGTACCTTACAAAAGGGCCCTTTGTGGCGGAAGGTAAGGTGATCTTGGCGAGCCATCCCGGCCAAACCGGTGACGCAATCAGAATGGCCATGGCCCTTGGTGCCGACCTTTGTGGCATGGCTTCATCTCACGCTAACCCCGATGCTTTCGTGCCCATCGGAATCCCAACTCCCCACCACAACTCCGGCCGGCTCCCTTCCATTTTCGTCAACGCGAGGGGAG
>JAUSEJ010000824.1 GCA_030650265.1 Dehalococcoidia bacterium
CCTGCTCGCTAACACCATCACCATCATGTTTTCCCTTTCTTTCGAAGAGACAAGCCTTCATCATGAAAGCCGATGTCTACATGAGTTCCATCGCAAAAAGGCTTGTTACGCGATTCTCCACACCGGCACAGCGTGACGCGATTCCTTCGCTCATACAACTTCCCATCAGCAGAGACAATATCCACGTTCCCTTTGACCCAAATTGGGCCGCTTGAATCATTGGCGGGATCCTCGATCAGGCTAATTGATGGAGGAAGGTCGGGATCAATGGCCTCTCCGGTTTCCTTGTCCCAGGCGACCAATCTCCCAGAAGGACAATGGCAGGCCTCTCTAATGGCCAGGTCTCGGGCCTCCTGGTCATCAGATTGCCTGGTAAGGTCCCAAATTTCGCCCTTGCTATTGTGACAAAAACCGGCGCTGGCACAAAGTACCACGTTGTCCGTGAGATCGAGACCTGGACCGTTGAGGCTTTCCGCTTCGTCGATATAGTCCTGTCTGCTCGCTGTCTCCTCGCCCTGAAAACCGCTCAGGAAATGGCTTCCATCGCAAAACGGGGCATTCTGGGTGTTGCCACAGCGGCAAAGTGAATATTCCGCTGCCGTTTCGATTACTCCGCCTTTCTCGTAGTCGACAGCAAAGCCGCCATCATCTCTGACAATTATTTCCGTTGCCAATGGCAGATCGCCGCTAACAAGGTAGGGACCGTCTTTAACGATCTCTATTTTACCCTTCATAATCCCCGGCTTCACAAATTATGAATACGACCAGCACTAGTAGTCAAAATGCCCGTACTACGCAAATTATGCACTATCCACGGCCTGTTACGCAAAACCACTTCATCCCATTAACGGTCGTGCAGGTCAAGCCCACGCTGTCCCCCTAAAATTGCCTGGGGCGCCCGATGGTGAGCAGTTTTTCCGTCACCAACTTCCCCCGTAGGCCCTGAATACAACCGGCAAGTAGACTCTAGAACTCAGGCCGCCGGGCCAATATGCCACGATATCCGTCGTCTCGACGAAACGGCCTGTCCCACTACCGTCACTGGTAACATCCGCCACTAAGATGTGGTGCTGCGAGGGAGGCACTAAGGCGCCGAGAGTGACCGTGACTGTAATTAGCCTGCGATCCCCCAAGGACAGCGAGCCGAGCGACCACTGATTGTTCGTGCCGGGATCTGGAGATGGCTGGGCCCTTAAGTAGGTCATATTGCTGTCGTAGGTGGTAGTCACAACTGTGTTGGTGAAAGTGATGGAAGAGCTGGCCGCGTTGCGCACGCTGATCGTGTAGGTTACGTTCGTGCCGGCCAGCGCCGGATCTGGCGAATCTACGATAAACGCCTGTGGCACCGAGTTTGACGCAAACAGGGTGCGGTAGTCGGCTGGATCGGCGTCGTTGCGGTTGGAAGAATAGTAAGTGCGGCCCAAGTCGCTCGTAAGTCGCGGGTATAGTTCGTCGTAACCAGAATTGACCGAGGAGTCCAAGGGCCCCGGCAAAAGTAATGGAGTGACGGGATTCCAAACCCGGATGTCGTAGCTGCCAAACCCGCCAAAACCATTCGAAGAGTAATAAAGGCGGCCGTCGACCGCGAAGAAGGGGTCCCGCTCGTCTGAGTTGGTATTAACCGGTGAACCGACGTTGACTGGAGTCAGCCAAGCCGTGGCCGAGATAGTCGAGGTGTAGATGTCGTAGCCCCCCATGCCACCCGGACGGTCACTATCGAAGTAAAGGGTCCGTCCATCCGGCGCAAGGGTGGGGGAGCGGTCGTTGGAGCCCGACAAGTTGACGCTGTCGAGGTTTTGCGGGGCCGACCAGCCCCCTCTGGTCTTATAGCTTACATACAAGTGGTAACCGCCGCCACCCGCCGGCCGGTTAGAGGAAAAGAACAAAGCGGCGCCGGCAAAACCCACAAACGGCTCGACTTCGTCATTACCCGAGTTGACGATGGGACCAAGGTTCAGGGGTGGCCCCCATTGCCCCAATACCGCATCCCAGCCCGCGGCGTAAAGATCGTGCCCGCCATAGCCCCCGGTTCGATCGGAAAAGAAGATGAGGGTAGAGGGTGAGGGTGACTCGCCGATTCCTCCTAGCAGGTCGAGTCCCAACTTCCCCCTGGCAGGGCCATTCCCCCCGCCCGACAGGTCCATCTGGACCATCTCCGTATGAATCGGGGTCCCACCCATGGCGTTCCTGCTGTTCACACGGTTCGTAGTGCTGATGCCGGTGATCGGCCCGATCTCCTGGAACACATCGAAGAAGCTCGTGACGGGGAAAAACCTGGGCGCGGGCGGATACTCCACGTGAGTGTTCAAAAACGGGTCCCAGGCAGTCGTGCTCGAAGTTTCGTGCCCGAGTCCGGGAACCTTTGATACGGGGAAACCTTGGCTACCGGTCGTCGTGGAGACCGGGATCGTGGTCGTGGGCGGCTTCGGATGATCGAAGCTGAAGGCATGACCCAGTTCGTGTTTGACCGTCGAATAGAAATCGAGATCGCCGTAGACCTGGGATTTGCCATCCTCGTTGGTGATCATCCCATCGCCGTTGCTATCGGTTGCCACGAACCAGGGGTGGTACAGGCCGTTGGCGTCGGTGAAGCGGGTCGTGATCGTAATTTCGGCAAATGCCTTCAAGGATGGATCGGCCGCCGACAAGTACGTGGCGGTTACGCCGCTCTCGTCTGCGACCAGTTGGCCCGGGTTTACGGTCACCTGAGCCTGGGCGAGGTCGGCGGTGACTTGCGGGCACCAGAGCGCGCCATACTTGGCCAGCAGGGCCCGCCGCTCCTTATCCGTGAACGATCGGCGTGTGCGGCCGCTGTAGTAGTTATCGAAAAGCTCGGGCGAACCCTCATCCATCACCTCTTCGGCGGCGTCGTTCTTGGGATTCAATTGGCCGGATAATGGGTGCCGTCCGCCCGAGCTGGGGTAGTTATAGTCGTCGTAGTGGCACCATTCCGCGACCGCAAAGCTGATGGCCTGCTGCTGGGCGGGGCTGAAGCCCGGGTTGATGTACACTTTGGGGGGTTGATTCCACCTCTGAGGTGTCATGCCCGGATCGGCAATCGCAGTGAGAGGCAAGCCGAGCGAGGCAAACAACATAGCAACAACTGCGAACCATCCTACAGCCCGTCTCATCACGTTCCTCCTCCTGTACTGACGACAGCCTCGTACGACGTCGCTCGTAATCTATCTAGCTGGGGGTCGATTCCAGCATAGCACCGCGTGGCGCCGCTGTCAATCATCATTTGTCAGACTTTTCCAGAACGCCGATGGAGAGAACCTCAGGCTTCGCCGTCCGTAAATGGTAGGACAGTTAAGAAGCCAATTATTGATCTCAGCCAATTCCCTCAGGATTTCCGAGACATGGTAGTCGGGTTTGGCTGGACCGTTACCGGCAAGCCAACCTTGCACCCTGATGATATCTTTGATGAGTTTGAGCAAGCAGTGGCTGACGAACAACCGAGGAGTGACAAATATGTTGGCGGCCGTTGCGCCACGAACGCAACTGACCGCCCTCGTCTGCACACCGTCGTGCCGAAAATCAATAACGGGAGTCGAGAAGATTTCGTTCCGATAACCGCACCCGTGACTCATTATTTGGAGCCGGAAATTGCACACTGTAAGGGTATAACTACTCCGAGGATTCCGATAATGGGGTTATGGGAACCAAACTGATGTCTTACAACGTTGAAAACTATTCGGTCGTGGTGTATAATATCAGTATATACTGA
>JAUSEJ010000830.1 GCA_030650265.1 Dehalococcoidia bacterium
CCGCCGTGCCGGAAGCCCTTCCGGCCATCGTAACCGGAGCGCTGACCATTGGCGTGCAAAGGATGGCCCGACGCCGGGCAATCGTCCGTCGCCTACCGGCGGTCGAGACACTGGGATCGGTGACCGTAATCTGCTCCGACAAAACAGGGACTCTTACCAGGAACGAAATGACGGTCCGCCGTCTCTGGCTTGCTGAGCAAGAGCTTGAAGTGACGGGGGTTGGCTACGATGCAGAAGGCACGGTACTCCTGGCCGGCCAACCCAAAGGGGAGAGCCCTGATCTCGCCATGTTCGCTCGTGTCTCGGTTCTCTGCAATGACGCTCACCTGCTTAGCGGCCAGAATGAGCGGCAGAGCGTTCTGGGGGATCCCACCGAAGGATCGCTGCTGGTCCTTGCCGCGAAGGCAGGAATCGCCCCTGAGCCAGTCAGACTCGACTATCCCCGGGTGAACGAGATCCCATTCGATGCGGTGCGGAAACGCATGACTACCATTCATCGAACACCTGCGGGCCGGGGACTGGCCTGCCTCAAGGGCGCTCCCGAGGTGATCCTGAATCGATGCAGCCAATACATGAAAGAAGGGTCGCCTACCCCAATCACACCGGATATCCGTCGTAATATTCTAGAACACAGCGAAACCATGGCAGAACAGGCGCTGCGCGTGCTGGCACTTGCCTATCGCGAACTGGATCACCACTTGGTCGAGATGACCGAGGAGAACGTCGAGGCCGACCTCATCTTTGTTGGACTGGCTGGCATGGTCGACCCTCCCCGCCAAGAAGTCAAGCATGCCATCGCCGCTGCCAATCAGGCTAAAGTGCGAACGGTTATGATCACCGGGGACCACAAGCTTACGGCCCTGGCTGTTGCCAGAGAGTTGGGGTGGAAGCAGGACAGCGAGACGGCACTTACGGGGGTAGATCTGGATCGCATATCTGATGAGGACCTTCCACTCATCGCCGCTAGCGTAGGGGTGTACGCGCGAACCTCGCCCGAGCACAAACTTCGCCTTGTCAGGGCACTACAAGAGAATGGCCAGATCGTCGCCATGACAGGGGACGGCATCAACGATGCGCCGGCACTTCGACGGGCGGACGTCGGCGTGGCCATGGGCATTGCCGGAACCGACGTCACCAAAGAGGCAGCCGATATCGTTCTTGCCGACGATAACTTTGCCACGATTGTCGCGGCCGTCGAGGAGGGACGGGTGATCTACGATAACATACGCAAGGTCATCCGCTACCTCCTGACCACCAACTCAGGAGAGTTGCTTACCGTGTTCATCGCCGTTTTGGCGGGCTGGCCTATGCCGCTGCTCGCCATCCAGATTCTGTGGGTAAACCTCGTCACCGACGGTCTGCCTGCCCTGGCGCTTGGTGTTGAGCCAGCGGAGCCCGGGGTAATGCGACGACCTCCCCGACCTCCTGGTGAGAGCATCTTCGCTCGCGGACTCTGGCAGCACGTTGTCTGGGTTGGCTCGCTGATGGCGGTCGGAAGCCTGGGAGTTATGTATTGGGGCATGGCAAACTACTCCCTAGATACTACCAGAACTATGGTCTTCCTCACGTTGGCTTCCTTCCAGATGTTCCACATCCTGGCGATACGCTCGGAGCGAGAGTCGTTGTTCAAGATTGGCCTTTTCACCAATCCATACTTACTTGGAGCCGTTCTATTAACCTTCGCCCTCCAGATGGCTATCACCTATGTGCCCTTCTTGCAGGCAACTTTCTCGACTCGGCCACTAAACCTTCTTCAACTTGCCGTGTGCCTGATTACATCGAGTACGGTGTTCTGGGGGGTTGAGATCGAGAAGTGGCAATTGCGGCGAAGGTCTAGTCGGTAGGGATAGGCCATACCCCATGGTAAACCACAGCCTGAGCGGTTGATCGCCCTATTGATTGTTCTACGCCAACGTGATATCATTCTGAACAAACACAGCATCTCAGCACCGCATCTGGATTCCGTCGCCCGCGTCCTTCCGGTCGATCTTTCTGAGCTTTGCCCTGACTCCCGGTGGAGCATTACAAATGGAGGTTTGAAGCATGAGTTAGTTCGCCCTTGAACGGTCCAGCGGTCTCACCTTGCCTTGCCAATCGTGGAAGTGTCATGGCGCCACATAACCATGCGTTTGGACGAATTATGGATCGAGGAGGAAGTGCGTGAAGAAGTACATGGTGATCATGCTAATGGCAGTCCTGACTTTGGGCTGTCAGGAGACCCAATCGGCGAGCACCGTCAAGGCCCCCGAGGCAACCCAAAATCCGCGATTGGGTGGGATAACCGGCTGCTTTCGGTCTTCCCGACTGCGTTTTTGCGAAATTGGGGGCTGAATATCGCTTCTGGATTAAGATCTGCCTTGCTTGAAGCCAACGCATTGGGCTTTTGGTGCCCGTCATTCCAGAGAAGGATACACGAAGATGCTCTTTGGCCAAACTCCTAGTAAGGTTTTAATCGGCGACAGCAGTCCCAGTCTCTTAATGGCAATCCATGGCCGTTAGGTGACCACGAGCGCTCGCACTTTCCTCCCAGCCTGCAGCAGTATTCTCAGCTTGTCTATCGTGGTTGCCAAGGCCAATCTCACCCTGCTGCTCTCCCAGAACACATGCCCGGCCATCTCATAAAGCCGCCAACGGACGGTCCCTATTCGATGGTGCCGCCATCCATTAGGCAGACTAAGCGCCTTCATAGCCATAAACAAATTATAGGCGATCACCCCCAATCGAAAGTACACCGCATTGGCATGGGTCTCGCCGCAGGGCATCCAGTCCATGCCAAATCCTTCCTTTAGTTCCTTGATCCAGTTTTCGATCTCTCCGCGCTGGTTGTAGAACAATACCTCCGCTTCGGCTGTGTCGTCCCCGTCAGTAGCCAGCGCATTGTAGAAATATGGGTCCTGATCGAATAAGTCCGGCTGCTCTTTTGGCCACCTCAACACAATCAGACGGAAAGCTTCCTTGGTCTTATTCATCGTGTGCACAGTCTCTCCAATTTCCCTATCCCCACGGTATGGTGCCCACTCCTCTATACCCCGAATCGCCTCCCTGACGGCCACATCCAAATCGGCACTTATCGCGAAGCCTGAGCCCATCTCTCTGTCCTTCAGCGGAAGGATTGAACACTTCCGCTTGATACCAGGCG
>JAUSEJ010000836.1 GCA_030650265.1 Dehalococcoidia bacterium
GACGAAGCTATTCGGCCACCTCGCCGCCGTAGACGACGTGACGATGGTCGTGGAAGCCGGAGAACGAATCGCCCTTTTGGGGCCGAGCGGCTGTGGCAAGACTACGACCTTGCGGCTAATCGCCGGCTTCGAAAAGCCGGACCGGGGAAACATTGAGATTGGCGATGTCGTAGTAGCAGATGCCGCTAGCGGCAGGTGGATACCGCCCGAGCGGCGAGGGGTAGGGATGGTTTTTCAGGACTACGCCCTGTTCCCTCACCTGTCCGTGGCAGAAAACGTCGGCTTCGGGCTAGCGAAGCTCCCCCGCGCCAAGAAAGAAGCCCGCGTCGACGATATGCTCCAGTTGGTGGGACTGTCTGGCCTCGGCGGACGAAACCCTCACCAGCTCTCAGGTGGGCAGCAGCAAAGAGTCGCTCTGGCCAGAGCGCTCGCCCCCAATCCCATAGTCCTCCTCTTGGACGAGCCTTTCAGCAACCTTGACGCCGAACTGAGAGCGCAGATGCGGGATGAGGTCGTCCACATCCTCTCCTCCATCGGAGCAACCGCTCTTCTTGTCACCCACGATCAGCAAGAAGCCTTTGCCTTTGCCGACCGGGTAGCCGTGCTGCATGAGGGACGTCTCGAACAGATGGACACACCATGGAACCTTTATCACAGCCCGGCGACCAAGTTCGTGGCCAATTTTGTTGGTCAGGCAAGCTTCCTCCCCGTCATCGTCCAGTCAAATGGGCTTCTATCGGAGCTCGGGCTCTTGCCTCTGGCCACCAGTCTGCCCGGCGGTTCCCGTCTGGAAATTCTACTTCGGCCTGAATCGGTCTCGCTGCAAGCGCATGAGAATGGGGACGCGATCATCGAATCGGCTCAGTTCCGAGGGTCCGACATCGTCTGTGTCGTCAAGCTGAAATCGGGGCGCCTAATCCGCTCTCTCCAGCCGGCTACAGTGCCGCTGCGACGAGGCATCAAGGTGCAGATTTCTCTAGGGACTTCGAATGTGGTAGCCTTTCTGCAGGAGCAGGCCCTTCCCCTGTCAGGACAGCGCGTGCTCTGGCCACCTATTTCTTGACATCTATCGCCTCACGGAGCGCGTCGATCTCTCTCTGTAATTCCTTCTGTCGCCTGGATATGGTCATATTGTAGATGAGAAGCGCTGCCCAGATTACAGTGTATGCGGCAAATAGATATAAAAGCTTTTCGTCCATTTAGATTGTGCTTACCCCCTACGAGAATTCATACTGTTGCCGAAGCTCTTCCACCGCATCCCTCGATTTCTC
>JAUSEJ010000837.1 GCA_030650265.1 Dehalococcoidia bacterium
GTCTACAGAAAGAAATAGGAGGTTCCCGATGAGCGATAATAGTGAATTAGCGGTTGGGCATAAAGCGCCGGCTTTTTGCTTGCCTGACCAAAACGGCGATGCCCCTGTCTGAGAGATTATGAGGGCAGGTGGGTGGTCGTCTATTTCTATCCCAAAGACAACACAACTGGCTGAACATCCGAAGCGGTAAGTTTTACCGAGAGTATAGACGACTTTACAAAGTTGAACGCGGTGGTGTTTGGCATCAGCCCCGATTCGACGGAGAGTCACCAGAAGTTCATTGCCAAGTATAGTTTGAGGGTCACGCTGTTGAGCGATCCCGGACACCAGGTGCTCGAGAGTTTTGGGGCGTGGCAATTGAAGAACATGTCCGGGGAGGAACGCATGGGAGTCGTGCGCAGCACCTTCCTCGTCGATCCAAAGGGTAAGATTATCCATATCTGGCGGAACGTCAAGGTGGCCGGGCACATCGACGAAGTGAAGCAGCGGCTGACTGATCTTAAAGACTAGAAGTTCTCACTTGCCAGCAAAGTAGGCGAGCGCCTTGCGTATCTTTTCTTCGGTTGACAGATCAGAAGAATCGGGCAGAGACGCCACAGCGGCGGCAGCTTCGGCCATATTATAGCCTAGAGCGCCGAGCGCGGCGAGAACCCGGGCCTGGTCCGGATCGACTTGGGGTTGCGGAAGAGATAGCGGTACGTGGTCGAACTTTCCCCGCAGTTCGAGGATCAGCCTTGCCGCAACCTTCTTTCCGACGCCTGGAATGTGAGTCAGCAAGTCAGCATTCTGAGCGGCGATGGCATAGATCAAGCGGTCCGGAGGGATGGAGGAGAGAATCGCCAGCGCCACCTTCGGTCCGACGCCGCCGACGCCGAGTAGCATGTCGAAACAGGTAAGATATTCCGGCGTGATGAAGCCGTAAAGGGACAGTGCGTCCTCACGTACGTGGAGGTGTGTATGAAGCCTGGCTTCAGTGCCCACAGGGCCGAGGGTTGAGAAGGCGGAGGTGGGAACAGATACCTTGAAGCTTATTCCCCCGACCTTGATCACCACCCAGTCGGTACCCCTCGATTCCAATGTACCCTGTAATCCGGCTATCACTGTTGCCCTCCGATCATCCTCGTGTATTTCATGGTGTTAATGTGGCAAATAGCGATGGCCAGTGCATCGGCGGCATCATCCGGTTCGGGCAGGGCGTCCAGATTAAGGAGCAGCTTGACCATAGTCTGGACCTGAAACTTCGATCCCCGTCCATAGTCGGCTATGGCCTGTTTGACATGGAGAGGGGTGTATTCACTAACCGGAACATCGCTATTCGCCGCCGCCAGAAGCACGACGCCTCTTGCTTGACCAACGACGAAAGCGGTTCTGGCGTTCTTGGCGAAGAATAGTTGCTCCACGGCGGCGTAGGAGGGTTTGTGTCGGGCAATGAGCGCCATCAGGCCTTGATACAACACCTGCAATCGCCGCGGTAGGGGCTGGCTGGCCGGTGTGGTGAGGACGCCGTAATCAACCAGACACAGCCCGTTGGGGCCTTCCCTTACCAGGCCGTACCCCATCTTGGCTGTCCCGGGGTCTATACCAAGTGTGACCATACTATCCCTCGTACTTCTTCAGTACCTCATCGGGGATGTCGGCATTGGTATATACCCTCTGAATGTCGTCAAGCTCTTCCAGCTTGTCCATCAGGCGAAGAGTCTGCAGAGACTCCTTTTCTTGCAGTGCTACCGTCGTCTTCGGCACCCGCGAAAAGTCGGCCGAGGTAACCTTGACGCCGGCGCTCTCCATCTTCTTTCGTACAGGCTCCAGATCATGGGGCTGAGTGTAGACTTCGATATAACCATCTTCGATCTTCACGTCTTCGGCGCCGGCATCTATGGCCGCCAACACCAGTTCGTCCTGATCGACTTTGCCCGGCTCGATGGTCAAGATACCTCTTGCGTCAAACAGCCAGGCGACACTTCCGGCTTCGCCCATGCACCCACCGCTGCGGGTGAATAGATTTCGTACTTCGGCGACCGTTCGATTCCGGTTATCGGTGAGAGCCTCCACAAATACGGCTACGCCGCTGGGACCGTAGCCTTCGTAGGTGATTTCCTCCAATACGACGCCTTCCGCGCCACCAGAAGCGCGCTTGATCGCCCGATCAATGTTTTCGACGGGCATGTTCTGTTCTTTCGCGCGCTGGACGGCAAGCCGTAGACGGAAGTTTGATTCAGGATCGGGACCGCCCTGTCGAGCGGCTACCATTATCTCCCGTCCAAACTTGGTGAATATCTGGCCTCGTTTGGCATCGTTTACCCCTTTTTGGCGCTTTATTTGCGACCATTTTGAATGACCAGACATTTGGCATCACTCCTTTGTCACCGGGCATGGACACGAAAGAAACTGTTCTTATGTTTCAGTATAGCTTCACGTTTTGCCGGTTGTCAAGCAGCAAAGGTGTCGGGAAAGCATTACATGGCTTCCTAATAGGCTCGAGATGTGTTATATTATTACAGGTACAGAATAGGCTAAGCTGCGCGAAACTTGCTTGGGTCATGATTTTGAAGGCGCCAGGCAGATTTGATGAGGGCGATTTGGAGTTATTGGCCACCATTGGTTCTGATACGGCAACTGCCATAGACGATGCCAACCTGCGCCGGGTTCTTCAAACTGAGGAACTTGGGGGTCAAGGGGACACGATTCGAGTGCTGGCAGACGCGGTACGCAACAAGGATTGGTATGTCAGAGGCCATGCCGACCGGGTGACCCACTACTCCGTACTCACTGCCGAAAGTCTGGCGTTGGCCAGGGAGGAAAGGGAGATATTTTAGACATCCCTTGCTCCTTGTCCTCTCTCTTTATGCTGCTTCGCTCATTCTGTAGATTCAAATACTAGAATGTACAGAGGGGGGACCTCATGGTTGCCACCCGCAAAGGCGGTAAACGCAAGCCAGCATCCTGGCGGCGTATCGATCTGCATATCCATACGCCCAAGTCCTTATGCTACAGAGAGCCTGGAGTAACTTATCTTCAGATTCTCCAAAAGGCGGAAGAACGGAACCTTGACATAATAGCCATCACCGACCACAATTCCGTGGCCGGCTATGCGGCGATGATGAGAGAGGTCGAGCAACTTGAACTTCTCGATAAGCTGGGTCGTCTCAAGAAGGAAGAATCGGACACGCTAGCTGAATATCAGCGCCTTCTGGCAAAGATTGTCGTGCTGCCCGGCTTTGAGTTCACCGCCACCCTTGGATTTCACCTTCTCGGCATTTATCCGGAAAAGACACCGGTTCGCCGTTTGGAACACATCCTGCTCGACCTCAACGTCCCGGAGGCCTCGCTTGACTTCGGGAGTAGCGAGGTAGGAGCCACAACTGACGTCATTACGGCCTTCAAGATCATAGACGACAACGACGGTCTAGTTGTGGCCGCTCATGCTAACTCGAATCACGGCGTGGCTCTGTTTGACTACAACTTTGGCGGTCAGAGCAAGATATCAATGACGCAGGATAAGCACCTCCATGCCCTCGAAGTGACCGACCTCGACAGCACAAGCAAGAGGCGTACGGCCACGTTTTTCAACGGCAGCAGGCCGGAGTACCCGCGCAAGATGTTCTGTATCCAGGGTTCCGACGCTCACCGTTTGGATCGCGAATCGAATGAAAAACAAGAGTACCTTGGCGTTGGCGACCGGGTAACCGAGGTTCTTATCGACGAAGTGAGTTGCCAGGCTTTGAAAGAACTTTTCCTAAGCAATCAGTTTGCTCATGTTCGGGCCCAGCGGGTGGTTCGTCAGGCTTTCGACGAGATCATGGCGGCAAGGCAGGAAGGACCGAGTATCGTTCGCAGTTTCTACGATGCTTTTCCGGCAAAACCACTCAAGAGAGCTGAGGTCCTAAACGACGTGGTAGCCTTCAGCAATACCAAGGGGGGCACTATCTACATCGGTACCCCTGCCGGTATCAAGGCGCCGGCGCGGGGCGTGGACAGACCGGAGGAGGCGATCGGCATACTCCGCAGCGAAATGCAGAAGAACATTGCGCCGCCCCTCGAGGTGGGTATGGAGGTCAAGACCAGTGAAGGCAAGAACATCATAGTCTTGGATGTCCCCGAGGGTGTTGACACTCCCTACACAGTGGGCGCCGGTCAGATTTACGTAAGGCAGGAAAGCGAGACGGGCGTTGCCCTGCGGGATGAGATAGTACGGCTAGTGCTCCGGGGTGCGCGGCGGGTAGAGCCGGAAAGGCAGATGGAGCCGGAAAACAGAAGAGAGACCGTGGTGGCGCCAGCGCAAGAATTGGAAACCACCACGTCTTCAATAGAGGAAGTAACGTATTCGAACGCTCCGGAGCCCCCCAAGACGGGCGCCGAGATAATGGAGACCGAGGGAAGAGATGGAGTTTTCTATCACACGATTCGCGATCTTCGAAACGGGAATGTAATGCGAAACGTAACCCGGTTCTCCGCTCGTCACTTGTGGCATTACGCCATCACGCAGCACGAGGATCATCCGGCGAGGGAGGAAGAGGTGCAGTGGCGGGGTGATCTAGGATTGTGGAAGGCCTACACGCGAATGGGAACCAAGCGTTACAACTTCGTCCTGCGAAACGGAGATGGCCCGCTACGCGTCTTCTATGGTGTGACCAAAGAGGGTATCCACGGACAGTGGCAGGAAATGGTCCCCGAGGAGCAAGCCAGGGACGGTGAGCAAGTTGAGCCATAATGTATTCTACTACTCTGTCTTGACGGCGAGCGACAAGGGATCGCGCGGTGAACGAGAGGATGCTAGCGGCAAGGCAATACAGGATATTCTCGGCGGAATAGGCGGCGAGAGTCAGGAGTACGCTGTTGTTCCTGACGAGAAGGACCGGATTGCCCCGCTGCTCTGTGACTGGTCCGACAACGGAAAGACCGATATCATCGTGACCACTGGCGGCACCGGTCTTGGCCCGAGGGATGTTACGCCGGATGCCACGCTTGCCGTAATCGATCGCCAGGTGCCTGGGATGGCCGAGGTGATGAGGGCCGAGAGCCTAAAGAAGACGCCGCAGGCGATGCTCAGCCGCGCCGTCGTAGGAGTGCGGGGACGTACTCTCATCGTCAACCTTCCCGGCAGCCCCAAAGCTGTGCGTGAGTGTCTTGAGGCCATCCTGCCGGCGCTTCCTCACGCCGTGGAGACGTTGCGGGGAGAGGCTAGCGAATGCGCTGACCGGCCAGAGTTGCGAAGGCCGATGTAGGCAGCCTCTGGTGACCCAGGGTGATGCTAAGGAAGTGGATGAGCGTCGGGGTGAGGGGTTCGCGAGGCGCCGGGAGTCTTAGACCGGGGGATTGGCATGCGTATCGATATCTTGACGGTTTTGCCCCAGATGTTTACCGGGCCGTTTACCGAAAGCATCATCAAGCGGGCCGGGGAAAAAGGCCTGGTGTCGATCAACGTCCATGACATTCGCGCCTTCTCCACTGATCGCCACCATACCACGGACGATTATCCCTACGGGGGCGGTCCAGGCATGGTAATGAAGCCGGATCCCATATTCGCGGCGGTCGAAGCCGTTCTGACAACAGGACGGGCAGCGATAGCCGATTGCCAACAGGCAAGTCCGCCCATAATTCTGCTGTCGCCCTCCGGACGGTTGTTCAATCAACAGGTGGCGCAGGATCTGTCGCTGGAGTCATGGCTTGTCCTCATCTGCGGGCACTACGAAGGAGTGGACGAGCGCGTCCGCCAGAACCTGGTAACGGACGAGATTTCCGTCGGCGATTATATTCTGACGGGCGGCGAGATCCCGGCCATGGTCGTAACCGATGCCGTGGTCAGGTTGCTGCCTGGCGTTCTGGCGCCGGATTCCGCTGCCGATGAATCTTTCACTCACGGGCTGTTGGAGTATCCCCAATATACCCGTCCGCCGGAGTTCCGGGGCTGGAGCGTTCCCGACATATTGCTGTCGGGTCACCATGCCGAGGTGGCCAAATGGCGACGGCTTCAGTCCCTTCGCCACTCCCTCGAAAAACGACCGGACTTGTTGGAATCGGCGCCCCTGACCGGCGAGGAACGTCGTTTGGTAGAGGAGTGGCTAGAGGGAACCCGGTTGGGCAATGGATAGGTTATCCACGAGACCCTGTGTTGCCAGTATATTGTAGGGCCGTGCGTTATGCACCAATGATGCATATAATGTTTATGTGGGGGGAATATGCCGTGGGTCGAACGACGCTAGAAATTGACGAAGCGCTCCTCGATGATGCCATGGAGTTAAGCGGGGCGAAGACTAAGACCGAGGCAATAGATTTGGCTCTGCATGAGCTTATCCGCAGCCGTGAACGGGGACTTCTGCGCCGTGAACTGGGCACTTTCGATCTCGACCTGGGCCCTGAGGAATTGCGTCGACTTCGACAGGCGGAATAGGGGGTGGAAGGGTTGTACTTGGTCGACTCTTCGGCCTGGATATTCGCCCTTCGTCGTAACCCGCAGGAGAGGATCCGACAGAGGATAGGCGAATTGCTGGACCTCGACGTGATCGCGACGTGTGGGCTGGTGGCCCTCGAACTATTAGGGGTCACTT
>JAUSEJ010000342.1 GCA_030650265.1 Dehalococcoidia bacterium
GCTTCTCTGGAGTTCTTGGAGGGCCAGACCCTTCCGGGCGTGGCGATCCTCATGGATAAACCGGCTAACTAGAGCAGAGTGCAGGTTGAAAGGAGAGAACAGACCATGGCAGACTTCGAACTTTTGCGAGAGCTTGCGGTGCAGACACCTTCCAAGATCGTTATGATAGTGATGGATGGTCTTGGCGGTCTTCCGATGACTCCCGGTGGCAAGACGGAGCTCGAATCGGCACATACGCCGAATCTCAACGAGCTGGCTTGCAAGAGCATTTGTGGTCTGTCGGTTCCTATCTCTCCCGGCGTCACCCCCGGCAGTGGTCCGTCTCATCTCGCCCTATTCGGCTACGACCCGATAAAATACGATATCGGGCGCGGCGTCCTGGAGGCTCTTGGCATCGACTTTGATCTAAAGTCAACCGATGTGGCCGCCCGGGGAAACTTCTGCTCGGTCAACGAGCAGGGCATCGTGACTGACCGCAGAGCCGGGCGCATCTCTACCGAGAAGAACGCCGATCTCTGCAAAATTCTCGGGCAGATCCGGATCGATGGGGTCGAGATCTTCGTTGAGCCGGTTAAGGACTACCGGTTCGTGCTGGTCTTACGCGCCCTCGATCTGGGCGCAGAGGTCACGGAGACAGACCCCCAGCGGGAAGGCCTGTTGCCAAGGCCAGTCGAAGCTCTCAATGCCCAGTCCCGGCGTACGGCGGAGATTGTGAATCGGTTTGTCGAAGAGGCCAAGGTGGTACTCTGCAATGAGCATCCCGCCAACTTACTCCTCTTGCGAGGTTTCTCCAAGTATCCTGACATTCCCACTATGTCCGAGGTCTACCGGCTGAAGCCAGCCGCAGTTGCCAGTTACCCGATGTATCGTGGTCTGGCCAAGCTGGTAGGGATGAATGTATTGCCAACCGGACCCAGCCTCGACGACGAAGTCGCAACTCTGAAGAAGCATTATGATGATTTTGATTTCTTCTTCTTCCACGTGAAGTGGACGGATAGCGCCGGCGAGGATGGCGATTTCGATCGCAAGGTAGCGGTCATCGAAGACGTAGACAAACGAATCCCCGCCATCCTGTCTCTCAATCCTGACGTGGTAATCGTATCGGGCGACCACTCGACCCCAGCCGTGCTGAAATCTCATAGCTGGCATCCATTGCCGACTCTGATTTATTCCTCCTATTGTCGTCCAGATGGTCTCCATGAGTATTCTGAAACTGCTTGCCGTGCCGGCAGCCTTGGCATATTCCCGGCGGTGGATATCATGCCGCTGGCCCTAGCGAACGCTCTAAAGCTATCTAAATATGGCGCCTGACAAGGAGGACTAACCATGCGCATGCCTATTATTGTCGGAAATTGGAAGATGAACACAAACATCGCCGAGGCTGTAAGCTTGGTCATCTCGAGTCGGAATCGATTGGACCAGATTCAGGGTGTTGAAAAAGTAGTTTGTCCACCTTTTGTCTGGTTGGCCGAAGTTCGCGATCTTCTAAAGAACTCGACGGTCAAGCTCGGGGCCCAAAACGTGAGTCACGAGACGACCGGCGCCTATACCGGGGAGATATCAACTAGCATGCTCGCTACGCTATGCCAGCACGTGATCCTGGGACATTGCGAGCGGCGGCGGTATTTTTGTGAAAACGACGAAACAGTGAATAGGAAGCTCGTGGCAACCCTCAGTGCCGGTCTAGTACCGATAGTCTGCGTTGGTGAAGAACTGGAGGACAGGGAGGCCGGTCGAACTGAAGAAGTGGTTACCAAACAGGTCAAGGGAATCTTCGATGGCGTCAAATCGCTGGACGGAACCGTCATCGCCTACGAGCCTGTATGGGCTATTGGGACTGGCGAAACGCCTTCTGGCCCCCAGGCAAATGCCACAATCGGCGTTATTCGCCAAATCTTCGATGACTTCTACGGATGGGAAGTTGCCCGGACTATTCGGATTCTGTATGGTGGCAGCGTCAATTCGTCTAACATAGCCGAGTTCGTCAGTCAACCCGAGATCGACGGAGCCCTGTTAGGACGAAGCAGCTTGAAGGCCGACGAATTCGTAAGCATCGTTCGCCAGACGGCCCAAATCAAGAATACGGCATGCAGCGACTGATCGTTGTTGTCGGCCCTACGGCCATAGGCAAGAGCGATCTGGCTCTGCATTTAGCCGAGCGCTTTGGCGGCGAGATTGTCGACGCCGACAGCCGCCAGGCCTACCGTTTCATGGACATCGGTACAGCCAAACCGACTATAGCCGAACGGGCCCGCGTAACCCACCACCTTGTCGACGTAGTCGCTCCTGGCGAGGAGTTTACCCTGGCAACTTATCAGAACTTGGCCTACGCTGCCATCGGAGAGATTCATGGTCGTGGCAGGTTACCGCTTCTGGTGGGGGGCAGCGGGTTATATGTGCGGGCAGTTGTGGACGGGATGCTCATCCCCCGTGTTCCTCCCAGCCCCCTATTGCGGGCCGAGCTCGAGGCGAGGGCCAGTCAGGATGGGGCGCAGGCTCTCTATGAGGAACTTGCAGTCGTCGATCCAATCGCCGCGGCCAAGATTGATGCGCGAAACGTTCGGCGGGTAATTCGCGCTCTCGAGGTCTATCGCCTCAGCGGCACCCCTATCTCCGAATTGCAGACTTGCCAGGCTCCTCCCTACCGTATTCTTATCATTGGCCTCACCGCTCCCCGCGACGTTCTCTACCGGCGAATCGACGAGCGAGTCGATAAGCTGATCGAAATGGGTTTGGTGCAGGAAACGCGAGACCTTGTCGGACGGGGTTACTCCCGGGCATTGCCCGCCATGTCTAGCCTGGGCTACGGCCAAATCTGCATGTTTCTTCGTGGCGAGATTGGACTTGATCAAGCGATCCAGCTTGTCAAGAATGACACTCACCGATTTGCCAGGCAGCAGTACAACTGGTTTCGTCCCGGCGACCCCCGCATTCATTGGCTCGACATAACTAGGGATTTCCTCGAACCCGCGTCCTCTCTAGTGTGTGGATTTATCTCAAAGGGTGTTGTATAATCCCTCAAGCCAGGGTAGCCGGGAGAGATGTCCCGGCCATGAAATGTTTGGGAGATGTCCATGCGGTTTGCCAAGATGCACGGGATTGGCAACGACTATGTGGTTGTAGACGCCCGAAAAGCCCTCGTTAGGCGCTCCGATTGGCAGGCTGCAGCTAAGATACTTTGCGACCGCCACTTTGGCGTCGGATCTGACGGACTGGTTCTGGTTGAGACTTCCGATACTGCCGATTTCAAGTTCAGAATGCTCAATCCCGATGGTTCCGAGGCCGAGATGTGTGGTAACGGCATTCGCTGTTTCGCCAAATATGTGGCGGACTTTGGCCTCGTTGATAAGCAAGTGGAGTGGCTAATCGTCGAAACGCTTGCGGGCGTCAGACGGGTCAAGCTCATGCGGGAAAATGGGGAAGTAGTGAGCGTTCAGGTCAGCATGGGAGCGCCAGTGCTCAGGCCAAGTCGGATACCCGTCATATTGCCCCAGAGTTTAGACGAAGAACCCGACAGGGTGCTGGATCTACCGGTCATCGTAGGCTCGCGGCATTTGACTGTTGCGTGCGTCTCGATGGGAAATCCCCATGCGGTGGCCTTTCTGGACGAACCTGTCGCCAGTTTCCCGTTGGTCAGCCTTGGTCCCCTAGTGGAGCTTCATCCGGCTTTCCCCAACCGGATCAACTTCGAGATCGTCAACGTCGAGAGCCCCGACCAACTCAATATGCGGGTTTGGGAGCGGGGAGCGGGAGAGACCATGGCCTGCGGCACGGGGGCTTGTGCCGTGGCTGTGGCAGCGAGATTGCTCGGGTTTATCGGCGATAAAGTTGACATAACCTTGCCAGGAGGCATTCTCACCGTGGAATGGGATGGAAGAGGGGAGGTCCTCTTGACCGGTCCCGCCGCACTGGTTTTTGAAGGCGAATGGCGGGGTCCAATCAGTTTTTGAGGAGGGACGTGTAACAAATGCGGACGGCCAACCGAATTAGTAAGCTGCCGCCGTACCTTTTCGCCGAGGTCAGCAAGAAGATAGCCAGGAAGAGGGCGGAAGGTCACGACGTTATAAGTCTGGCAATAGGCGATCCGGACATTCCCACTCCAGAGCACATAGTGGCGGGACTCTGCGAGGCCGTGCGCGATCCGGTGAATCATCGCTACCCGGAATCTGATGGCCTGCCGGAGTTTCGCAAGGCCATTGCCGATTGGTATGAGAAGCGATTCGGACTCATTTTCAATCCGGACAAAGAGGTACTGCCGCTCATCGGCTCCAAGGAAGGCATCGGGCATATGGCGCTATGCTTCATCGATCCTGGGGACGTGGCGCTAGTACCGGACCCTGGCTACCCTGTGTATTCGATTGGAACGATGTTTGCCGGGGGTGAGAGCTTCTTCATGCCCCTTACGGAGGAGAATGATTTTCTGCCTGATCTCGATGCGATCCCAGCAGGGGTTGCCTCCCGGGCCAAGCTAATGTGGATCAATTACCCCAATAACCCAACAGGGGCGGTAGCCGATTTGGACTTCTTCGAAAGGGTGGTGCACTTCGCCAAGAAGTGGGATTTGTTGGTGTGTCACGACGGCCCCTATAGCGAAGTGGCCTACGATGGCTATCAGCCGGTCAGCTTTCTTCAGGCCCCGGGTGCGATGGATGTGGGCATTGAGTTTCATTCTCTGTCCAAGACGTACAACATGACCGGTTTTCGGGTGGCCATGGCTGTAGGCAACCCGGTGGCCGTGGATGCCTTGATGCGGGTCAAATCGAATTTGGACTCGGGAATATTTCAGGCCGTCCAGCAGGCGGCCATAACCGCCTTGCGGGGTCCTCAAGATTGTATACCCGAGCACAACGCCATTTATCAGAGGCGTAGGGACCGCGTCGTCGAGGTGCTGACCAAGCTTGGGCTTAGGGTCCGTCCGCCCAAGGCCAGCCTTTATGTCTGGGCCAGAGTACCGGAGGGGTATTCGTCTATCGACTTTGCTTCCGAGGTTCTGGAGGCGATCGATGTGTTTGTGACGCCTGGCATCGGCTACGGCCCGAGTGGCGAGGGATATGTGAGAATCTCTCTCACTACACCGGATGACAGAATCGATGAAGCTATGAGACGTATGGCCGTTTGGGCGGATAATCGTCTAGGCAGGAGCAGCTAATAGCCGAACTTATTTCCACTGAAACACCCATTGAGAAAGCGCTGCTATTAGCCGTTGAAACAGTCAAGGGTTCTAGACTGTGGCCGATCCAGGATTCTCTGGATGAATTGGCGCAGTTGGTCGACACGGCCGGGGCCGAGGTCGTCGGGAGGATAGTGCAGCGATTGCCTAACCCACACCCGGCCCATTACGTTGGCAGCGGCAAGCTAACCGAGGCTGTAGAAGAGAAGGAGACTCTGGGCTATACTCTCGTGGTATGCGATGACGAACTTTCTCCGGCTCAACAGCGAGGCCTCGAAAAGGCCTTGGACGTCAAAGTGCTGGATCGCACAGCGCTCATTCTGGATATCTTCGCTCGCCGGGCGCGTACCCATGAGGGCCGCCTGCAGGTCGAGTTGGCCCAGCACGAGTATCTGTTGCCGCGTCTTGCCGGCCAGTGGAGCCATTTGGAGCGATTGGGAGGCGGGATTGGCACGAGGGGGCCGGGAGAAAGCCAGCTAGAAACCGATAGACGACAGATCAGGACGCACATTTCAAGATTGAAAGCCGAGATCGAGGAGGTGCGAAAGCATCGGGCCCTGTATAGGCACCAGCGACGACGAACCGGCGTCCCGGTGGTTTCTCTGGTGGGGTATACGAACGCTGGTAAGAGCACTCTTCTCAACGCCCTGACCGATGCGGGAGTTCTCTCGGAGGACAAACTCTTCGCGACTCTAGATCCCACTACACGGAAGGTGATATTGCCCAATAAGCAGGAAATACTGCTCACCGATACAGTGGGATTCATTCAGAAGTTGCCGACAGCCCTGGTGGCCGCCTTCAGGGCTACTTTAGAGGAACTGGCAGAAGGCGAGGTGCTCGTCCACGTTGTTGACATAACTCACCGTAATGCGGCAGAGCAAGCGCAAGTTGTGCTTAACCTGCTCAAAGAACTGAACTTATCCGAGAAGCCCGTGGTCACCGTATTCAACAAGGTGGACCGTTACCTGAAGGCGGGAGAGCCTATTCCCGAGGAATGGCTTGAACTGGCTATAGGCTATCCAAATGCCGTGTTCATCTCGGCTGCCGAACGAATCGGGCTCGATGGGTTTTTCGCCAAGGTCCAGGATTTGC
>JAUSEJ010000850.1 GCA_030650265.1 Dehalococcoidia bacterium
AGATTCAGGGGCAGACTCTGGGCCTCGTCGCTTTCGGCAGGCTAGCCCGGGCCGTGGCGGTCAAGGCAAAGGTCTTCGGACTGAGGGTACTGGTCTACGATCCCTACGTTTCCGCCGGGATAGCCGGGCAGTACGGCGTGGAGTTCACCAGCCTCGAGCGACTTCTGTCGGAATCTGACTATGTCTCGGTGCATACCCCGCTAAACGAGGAGACCCGGCACCTGTTCAATGCCGATCGATTCAGGCAGATGAAGCCTGGCGCCTACTTTGTCAACACCTCGCGTGGACCCGTGGTCGACGAGGTCGCCCTCTTGCAGGCTTTGCAGGAAGGCTGGATCGCCGGGGCCGCCGTCGACGTATTCGAAAAGGAGCCGCCAGATCCTGATAATCCCTTGTTCAAGCTGGACAACTTCATCGCCACGCCCCACCTGGCCTCTTACTCGGACGCTGCCTTCGCCGACCTGCGCCTGCGGGTGGCGCAGGAGGTCTCGCGTGTCCTAACCGGCCGCTGGCCGCTCAATCTGGTCAATGTCGGCGTAAAGAGCAGGGTGTTGCTTGCCGATTGACCGTTTCTGGCATAGGGTCTACATTCCGGCAGACAAAGGTGGACGTGCATGATAGTTATTGGTTTCAAGAGAGGTAAACAAGATGGAAGATAGCATATACGATGTCGCCATCATCGGCGCCGGACCCGCCGGGGCTACTGCGGCGATTTACACGGCGCGATCCAAGCTGAAAACCATAGTCATCGACAAGTCGATGCTGGGCGGCGCCCTCGCTCTCACCAGCAAGATAGCCAACTATCCCGGTTTTGGCTACAAGGAGACCATCTCCGGTAGGGAAATTCTCAATCAGATGCAGGAGCATGCCCGCTTTTTCGGCGCGGAGTTCCACCAGAGCATGGTGTTTGCGGCCGATCTGGAAGCAGATCCAAAGTCCATCGTCACTGGCGACAAGGTGATCGTGGCCAGGGCGGTGATTATTGCCACAGGCGCCAGTTCGCGCCAGAGCAAGATCGCCGGCGAGGAAGAGTTTGTTGGCAGGGGAGTAAGCTATTGCGCCACCTGCGACGGTCCCTTCTTCCTTGACAAGGCTGTGGCGGTAGTGGGAAGTAGCGACGAGGCGGTCGAGGAGTCGATCAGACTCAGCCGGTTTGCCCATACGGTTCATTTCGTCAGCCCTACGGCCAAACTGCTTGCCGATCCTGCGAGGGTGGAGGACCTGGAGGCTGAGCCCAAGATCAAGATTCACCTGCGTTATATGCCCCAGCTTATCGCCGGCGACCTGAATGGGGTGAGGTCGGTTAACATCGCCAGTCCTGCCGGCGATCCGACTTCTCTTTCCGTCGACGGGATCTTTATCTATCTTCCCGGCAACAAGCCGTCGGTCGACTACCTTGGTGGCGTAGTTCAACTCAGCGACGAGGGCTTCATCGTCACGGACGAGGACTTGCAGACCTCGATAGCTGGCGTATTTGCCGCCGGCGACGTGCGCGGCCATCGTCTGAAGCAGGTGGTCGTCTCCGCCGCCGACGGCGCCATCGCCGCCATGGCCGCCGATAAGTACGTCAACAAGCGACAAAAGTTGCTCTCGCAGCGATAATTGATGGTAATCAGGATTCGATCCCAACCATGAGCCAGCCAAGAGATTCCGATAGAGAAGGTGATTGACGTGTCTATTGATAAGTCGATGAACGACTGGGAAGAGAACGTTCGCCAGAAGAGCCTGGAGGCGAGCCCGGAAAAGAAGCCGAAGTTCAGGACTTTAAGCGGATATGAAGCCAAGCCTCTATATACGCCGCTGGACCTAGAGGGAGCTGACTACTTGAAGGATATCGGCTTTCCCGGGCAAGAGCCGTTTACGCGGGGGAAGATGCCCAATGGTTACCGTTCCTTTGAGTGGCATCACGACTTTTACGCCGGATATGGGTCGAGCGAAAGCGCGAACAAGAGGCTGCGCGATCTGGTAGGCAGTGGGGCAAATGTGGTGACTCTTGCCCTCGACCTGCCCTCCCAGATCGGTCTGGACTCCGACGATCCACTGGCCGAAGGAGAAGTTGGCAAGGCCGGTGTGGCCCTCGCCTCTCTAGCCGATCTGGATCGAGTGCTCGAGGGTATTGACCTGCGCAAGGTGGGTCTCGGCTTCGTCGCCAATAGCATCGGGGCTTACGGTCTTTCTCTCGCTCTGGCGCTGGCCGAAAAGCGGGGCATTGCTCCCACCGAATTGCGCCAGGTGCGAATCCAAAACGATCCTTTGAAGGAATATTCTGGAAGGGGCACCTATATTTTTCCCGTGCCGGTCGCCATCGATTTGGCCGCCGATGTGGTCGAATACGACTGCAAAAACTTCGACGTCATGGTGAGCTGGCAGTGGGCGCCGCAGTATGTCTGCGCCACACAGATCCGCTGGGGTGGAGCCAGCGCCGCCCAGGAGATCGGATTCGGCATCGCCCACTTCCTCACCTATGTCGAGGCGGCGATGAAGAGAGGGCTGCCGATCACCCAGCTAGTACCGAGAATGGACCTGCACTGCTCGGCGGACAACGATCTCTTTGAGGAGGTCGCCAAGTTTAGGGCGGCCAGGCG
>JAUSEJ010000862.1 GCA_030650265.1 Dehalococcoidia bacterium
CCTGCGTTCCCTTTCCAGCCCCGGGAGCACCCAACAAAATAACGTACACCGGGATATCCTCCATTCTGATGAGTATCGAATCGCTATGTCGCTCTCCGATAAGCCGCGCTCATCGCTTGCGAGGTCGGCAGACAGCATACAACCATTATACACGAGTTCGCTCTTTCCTCGCCAGCTTCTACTTTATGAACCCCTCGTAGTGGCGCATCAACAACTGCGCCTCCAGTTGTTTCATAGTGTCGAGTACCACGCCCACGACAATTAGAAGTCCTGTGCTGCCAAGTTGAAGCGCTTGAACATTCGTGGCCTGACTGGCAAGAAATGGCATTATTGCCACGAGTCCCAAAAACACCGCACCGGCCACTGTTATCCTATAGAGCACTCTATTCAAGTACTCCTCTGTCGGCCGGCCGGGGCGTATGCCAGGAATGAATCCACCATACTTCTGCAGGTTTTCCGACAAACGCTGCTGCTGGAAGATAACCATAGTGTAAAAGAACGTGAACATCACCACCAGCAAGAAATAGAAGACCCAATAGAACCAACTAGACATGCTAAAAACGGTTGAAACGAATCTCGCCGCACTGGCAATCCATGGCGTGCTGGCCAGAGCGAAGTAGGATGCCAACTGACCTGGAAACACCATGATCGACATTGCGAAGATCAGTGGAATCATTCCAGCGCTGTTCACCCGCAAAGGGATGTGCGAACTCTGACCGCCATACATCTTCGTGCCCCTGATCCTCTTGGCGTATTGAACGGGAATTCGCCTCTGAGCCTCCTGAAAGACGACGATAGCTACAACTGTCGCCAATCCGAGAACGGCGAACACCACCAGACCGATAATACCACCACCGGTGCCCCCGGCGAGGAGTGACTGTCCAAACATCGCAGGAAGGGTTGCGACGATTCCTCCAAATATGATGATCGACACACCATTACCGATCCCGTGCTCCGTAATCAATTCGCCCAGCCAAACACAGATCATCGTGCCTGCTGCCATCGTCAAGAGCATGGTAAAAGTCGGCAGGAAGAACTCAGCCGGTTGGCCAAACCACCATAGATGCATCTGATCCTCGACGGGAACCGCTTGCTGAGAGTTCTGCAACAGCGCCAGTTGCCCGTATCCCTGAAGGATGGCCAGCGGAACGGTGAGCCAGTGCGTGATCTGGTTGATCTTGTTCCTGCCAGCCTCGCCCTCCTTTGACAAGGCTTCCAGGCGGGGAATCACCGGCACAAGGAGCTGCATGATAATCGAAGCCGTGATGTAAGGATACACGCCCATCGCCGCAATACTGAAGTTCCTCATCGCTCCCCCACTGAACAAGTCCAGCATCCCTAGCAGGGGATTGTTGGCGAATAGGTCTTCCAGCGCCTTAACCGGAATTCCCGGTACGGGCACATGCGCGATGAACCGGAAAGCGACTAGAATCCCGAAGGTAAAAAGCAGTTTCCGCCGCAGATCTGGAAGCTTGAATGCGTTAAGAAGCGCTTGCAGCATCGCCCGGTTCCTCCACTTTGCCACCAGCCTCCAGAATCTTTCGTCGAGCAACCTCCGAGAATTTATCGGCAGTAACCACCAGCGGTCGAGTCAGCTCGCCTGAGCCAAGTATCTTAACCGGATGCTTTGACGACTTAACCAGGCCTACGGCCATCAATTCTCCAATCGTCACCGCAGTATTAGGCTCAAAACCATTGAGATCACCAACGTTAACCAAGGAGAATAGGACCTTGAAGATATTCTTGAACCCACGCTTATATGGCAGCCTCTGGATTAGGGGCAGTTGGCCACCTTCAAACCCGAGTCGAACGCCACCGCCCGCGCGCGCCTTCTGCCCTTTTGTTCCCCGCGTTGCAGTGGTGCCGTGACCACTACCATTCCCACGGCCAACTCGCTTTCGGGAATGCGTTGCTCCAACCGAAGGCATTATCTCATGAATCCTCATTGAACTTCCTCAACCCTGACTAAATGTTTGACCTTGTGCGCCATGCCACGAATAGTCGGGACATCCTCTTTTTCCACGGTGTTCTGGAGACGATGGAGCCCGAGTGCCCTCAGGGTCGCCTTCTGATCCTCAGCATAGCCTATGCCGCTCTTAACCCACGTAATTCGCAGTTTTGCCACCAACCTAACCCCCTCTACCAGATACCGCTATCCTGCGACCCCGTTTCGCCATTTCGACTTCCGGCCGTTTAAGGAGCGTCAACGCAATCATTGCTGCCCGAACCACATTGATGGGGTTGGCGCTACCGAGAGACTTGGTGAGAATATCCCTGATCCCCGCCAACTCAACCACTGCCCGCACTCCTCCACCAGCTATAACGCCGGTGCCTGGTGACGCTGGCTTCAGCAGCACTTCGGCCGCTCCAAACTTTCCAATAACCGTATGTGGTATGGTAACTCCCACCAACGGCACTTCAAACAGGCTCTTCTTGGCGTCGTTGGCACCCTTCCGGATTGCATCTGGCACTTCGTTAGCCTTGCCCAGACCAACGCCAACTATGCCATTGCCATCGCCTACAACTACTACAGCACTGAAACTAAAGCGACGACCACCCTTTACAACTTTGGCCACACGGTTAACCTGCACAACTCTCTCTTCAAGGGCAAGCTGGCTAGGCTCAATTCTCGGCATAATCTCTCCTCTTCGCCAACAACTTAGAAAACGAGTCCGGCTTCCCTCGCGGCTTCCGCGAGTACTTTGACTCTGCCGTGGTAAAGAAAACCGCCTCGATCAAAAACTACCTCGCGAATGCCTTTGTCGATTGCACGCTTAGCAACCAACTGACCAACGATGGCGGCCATATCTGATTTGGCCTTACCCTCTCGAAGTGACTTCACTTCCGCGTCGATAGATGACGCTGCCACCAGCGTATGGCCGGCAACATCGTTAACAATCTGGGCATATATATGCGACAAACTGCGATACACGGCAAGTCTCGGTCGCGACTCCACACCCATCAGGTGCTTCCGGACCCTTGCATGACGTCTTCTTCTTGCTAACCTGGAATTAGTCCGCTTAATCATCGACGATTACCTCTTACTTCTTCTTGCCGCCTGCCTTACCAGCCTTGCCGGCCTTTAGCTTGATTTTCTCACCTTGATACCTAATGCCCTTTCCCTTATAGGGCTCGGGAGGCCTGATGGCCCGCAAACGCGCTGCTACCTCGCCGACTACTTCCTTGTCGATTCCACCGACTTGCATTCTTGTAGGACTCTCCACGCTAAAGGTAATCCCCGCTGGAGGAAGAACCTCAACAGGATGGGAGAATCCAACCGTAAAGATGACCCTGTCCCCAAGTTTCTGGGCTCTGTATCCTACACCACTAATCTCCAGACCCTTCAGGAAACCCTGTGTCACGCCTTGAACCATATTGGCCACCAGGGACCTTGTCAGACCATGTAGGGCCCGGTGATTACGAGCATCACTTGGACGACTAACCAGAATCTGACCATCAACGAATTTAATCGACATCTCGGGATGTAGCGTTCTAGAAAGCTGACCGCGAGGCCCCTGCACTGTCAGAACGTTCCCGGTAATGTCTATCTCAACACCTGCTGGCACCGGTATCGGGGCCCGACCAATTCTTGACATCTTCTTACCTCCTCAAGGCGTTCACAACCCGGAACGCCTGTGCCCGGGCGCTTCCGCCTACCACACGTAGCATAACAACTCACCACCAACTCGATTGCGCCAGGCGGTCTGGCCAGTCATAACCCCGAGTGGCGTCGAAAGAATCGCTATACCCATGCCGCCGTAGACACGAGGAATCTCCGCCTTCTGAACGTACACCCTCAAGCCCGGTTTGCTTACCCGCTGCAGACCGGTCAACACCGACTGCTTCTTTCCCTGATAACATAGATGCAGCCTTAGAAGCTTCTCAACGCCCTCTTTCTGTAGCTCAAAATCCTTGATGAACCCTTCGTCCTTTAGGATCCGAGCTATAGAAATTTTCATCTTAGAAGCCGGCACGATCACTGTATCGTGCTTGGCGGCAACAGCATTGCGTATTCTTGTGAGCATATCTGCGATTGGATCCGTAATATTCATACTTGTCCTCCTTGGGCCACGGTTGCCATCAAAGCCGCCCAAAACTCGTAAACCTGATAGGTTATTGCCGGGCTACCTACCAACTGGACTTGGTCACGCCAGGGATTTCGCCAGACAGGGCCAATTTGCGGAAGCATATTCGGCACATGGCAAACCTCCGCATGAAGGCACGGGGACGCCCGCAGATTCGGCATCGACTGTGCTTCTGCACCTTGAATTTTGGTACCCTCTTTGCGCTAACGATCTTACTGACTTTGGCCACATTTCCTCCGTCTCAGTTGACTCAACTCTGGCTAAATGGCATACCCATGAGTTCCAGCAAACGCCGAGCTTCCTCATCAGTGCTCGCTGTGGTCACAATGGTTATCTCCATTCCCCGTATCTTGTCAATTTTGTCGTATTCTATCTCAGGAAATACTAGTTGCTCCTTGAGGCCCAGAGTGTAATTGCCTCGCCCATCGAAGGACTTGGCCGACACCCCATGAAAATCTCGAATTCGAGGCAGGGCAGCATTGATGAACTTGTCCATGAACTCATACATTCGCTCTCCCCTAAGGGTGACCATGGCGCCAATTGGCATGCCGGTTCGCAAGCGAAACGCCGCAATGGACTTCTTAGCCCTCGTGATTACCGGATGCTGGCCGACAATCTGGCCCAAATCCTTGGTTGCCGCCTCCATCGCTCTGGGATTCTGTATGGCCTCACCGAGACCAATATTGACCACAACCTTGGCAATCTGCGGCACCTGCATCGGGTTCGAGTATTTGAATGCCTGAACCATTGCCGGGACAGTCTCTTTGAGATATCTTTCTCTTAACCTACTAGCCAAACTGATTCACCCCATTCGGGCTGGATCCCGCCCTGCCTTGGCAAGCATTTTCCAGCCTAAAGATCTAGTCTATGATCTCTCCACACGACCGACACATCCGCCCCTTGCTCGCCCCATCTGAGAATGCAGCGCCAATACGCGTTGGTCTGTTGCACTTCGTACAAACCAACATAACGTTCGAAATGTCAATTGGCGCCTCCTTCTCGATGATTCCGGCCTGCCTGGCAATGCCGCGCGGCTTCATGTGACGTTTTGCGATGTTTACGCCCTCCACCAGCAGCTTGCCATCTTTGGGAATCACCCGGTGGACCTTGCCTCTTTTTCCCTTTTCTTTGCCGGCGATAACTATCACCGAATCGTTCTTTCTAATCGTCACCTTTGACCCCCACAATCTGCTACAGAACCTCTGGCGCCAGTGATACTATCTTCATGAAGTTCCTGTCCCTAAGTTCCCTGGCCACCGGCCCGAAAATGCGAGTGCCCTTCGGATTCAACTTATCCGTAAGAATAACCGCAGCGTTATCGTCAAACCTTATGTAGGAGCCATCCGGTCTCCCATATTCCTTAGCCGTTCTTACGACCACAGCACGAACCACGTCGCCCTTCTTGACCGCGCCACGAGGCGTAGCCTGCTTGACCGAGGCAACTATGATGTCGCCGACCCGTGCATATCTTCTGCCGGACCCACCCAGAACGCGTATGCACATAATGCTCTTGGCGCCTGTGTTATCCGCGACCTTCAGCCTTGTAAGCGACTGGATCACATCAAGGGTCTCCTTCCCAAACGGCCCTACTTGGCCTTACTCTATGTCGGCGGCCTTGACTTCGGCAACATCGCCCTTGGTCAGGACCTCGACTACCTTCCATGACTTATCTTTGGAGATAGGCCGTGACTCCATGACACGAACCATATCGCCCAGGCGACAAACATTGTCCTCGTCATGGGCTTTGATTCGACTTGTCCGCCGGATCACTCGCCTATAGAGGGGATGCTGCTTCGCCGTCTCCACCGCTACGACTACCGTTCTCTCCATCTTGTCGCTAACCACTCGCCCAACACGTGTCTTGCGATTCTTTAACACACCAAACTCCTCAATCGATCTCGCCGCCCAACTGACGCTCTCGCATCAGCGTCGTGATTCGCGCTATTTTTCGTTTGACCCGCGGCAACTCCTGGTAATTAGCCAACTGTCGCGCGGCGTGGCGAAATCTAAGATTGAATAGCTCTTCGTGGGCCTGATCGAGCCTTCGAGCTAGCTCGGCGTAGGCCACTCCTCTTAGCTCCTTAACCTCTTCCCTCGTCTTCACTTCACTCTGCTCCTGATTCCGGGGCGCTTGCTGCCTCTTCTTCGCCTTCTTCCACTCTGGCAACAAACCGCGTGTCTATGGGCAACTTGTGTCCAGCTAGACGCAACGCCTCACGCGCAACCTCTTCCCGCACACCACCTACTTCGAACATGATACGGCCTGGCTTTACCACGGCAACCCAATGGTCTGGCGCACCCTTACCACTACCCATTCTTGTTTCCGCCGGCTTGGCCGTGACTGGCTTGTCCGGAAAAATACGAATCCAAACTTTGCCCCCACGCTTCATGTGGTGGGTGATGGCTCGCCTTGCAGCTTCAATTTGCCGCGAATTGATCCAAGCCGCCTCAAGCGCCTGAAGAGCAAACTCACCGAAGACCACCTTGGTCCCGCCCTGTGCCATTCCCTTCATGCGCCCGCGATGAACTTTGCGATGTTTAACCCTCTTGGGTTGTAACATAACTCCTCCTGAGATCCAGCAAACGGAGTATTATGGTGCAGCCACCTCTTGCACCCGGACCGGCTCGATAACGACCTTCTTTGGCTCTGGCAAGATGTCTCCCTTGTAGATCCAAACCTTGATCCCGACTAGCCCAAAGGTTGTATGTGCCTCTGCCGTGCCATAGTCGATGTTGGCCCGCAGGGTCTGCAACGGAACCCGTCCAGACCTCTCCTTTTCGCTCCTCGACATCTCGGCCCCGCCAAGCCTTCCGGCTGATACAATCTTGATTCCTTTGGCCCCACGCTGCATCGAGCGCTGAACGGCCTGTTTCATAGCCCGTTTATAAGCCACGCGGCGCTCAAGCTGCTCAGCGATATTTCGCGCTACCAGCACGGCCTCCAATTCAGGAATCCGAATCTCCTGAATGCTCACCCTTACCTTCTTACCCGTGAGTCGCTCCAGAAAGTTCTTAAGTTCGTCGACTTTGGAACCAGCCTTCCCGATTACGATTCCCGGTTTGGCCGTATGGATGGTAACCGCTACCTGATTGGCACCCCTCTCGATCTCAATACGAGGGATACCCGCATCACGCAGCTTGCTGTTAATCGTACGCCTGATCAGCAGATCCTCATGGAGCAGTTCGGTGTAGTTCCTACCTGCGTACCAGCGCCCCTGCCATGCTTTGTTAATCACAAGTCTAAATCCGGCGGGATGTACTTTCTGTCCCAATCAGACCTCCTTATCCCCTACACTAACCGTGATGTGGCTCGAGCGTTTCAGAATCGGATGAGCCCTGCCATGGGCCGCCGACCGAAAGCGCTTAAGCGTAGGACCTTCATCGACACAAATGGTTGTGATATGCAAGTCCATGGGCACCATTTGATAATTGTTCTCCGCGCTCGCCGCCGCCGATGCAACCGCTTTTGAAACGGCCTTTGCTGCCGGCGAGGGCATAAACTTCAACACCGCGAGCGCCCGATCAACCTTCATACCACGCACTACGTCAATTATCAGGCGCATCTTCCGCGGCGAAGTCCGTATATACTTCTCGGTTGCTCTAGCCTCCATGCAACGCTCCCATCGAGGGGTCGATTAAGGCGACTAATGCCGCCTTCCCCTTCACAACTATTTCTTCTTGACTACCGTTGTTCTCTCCGACTTATGAGAGTGACCACGAAAGTGCCTTGTTAGGGCAAATTCGCCCAACTTGTGCCCGACCATGTTCTCCGTCACAAAAATGGGGACATGGCGCCTGCCGTCGTGAACGGCAATAGTATGACCCACCATCTGTGGGAGGATTGTGGATGGGCGCGACCAGGTCTTAATGACCGCCTTTTGGCCGCTCCGGTTGATTGCGTCGATCTTCCTCACGAGATTCAGATCAACAAATGGGCCCTTCTTGGTCGACCTTCCCATGGCAATTCTAGCCAGCACAGGTTCGCAGAAAACTAACTCGGCGCTTCTGCCCCTGCTCTATCTAGCCTTCCTCCTCCTTATGATCATCTTATCCGTTATCTTATTATGTCTCGTCCTGTAACCCAAGGCAGGCTTGCCCCAAGGAGTCTTCGGCCCTGGCATCCCAACCGGAGCCTTGCCCTCACCACCACCATGCGGATGGTCGCGAGGGTTCATCGCCGCTCCACGTACTGTTGGTCTACGGCCGGTCCAGCGCGTTCGCCCCGCCTTACCAAGCTTGATGTTCTCATGCTCAATATTGCCCACCTGACCAACGGTTGCCATGCCTTCTACCCGGACCCGTCTCATCTCTCCCGAAGGCATTCGCAGGGTAGCGTAATCGCCCTCCTTGGCCATGAGCTGGGCCGCGGTACCAGCACTGCGCACCATCTGCGCACCCTTTCCCTTGCGAATCTCGATGTTGTGGATAAGAGTGCCTGTCGGAATCGAGCTCATCGGCAGGGCATGCCCGGGCTTTATGTCGGCCTCCGGACCAGTGAGAACGGCATCCCCGACCTTCAAGCCCACAGGAGCCAGAATATACCTCTTCTCACCGTCGGCGTATTGCAACAGAGCGATGCGAGCCGACCGGTTAGGATCGTACTCGATGGCGATGGCCTTTGCCGGAACGCCCACTTTATCGCGCTTGAAGTCAACAAGCCGATATTGTCTCTTCGCGCCGCCTCCGCGATGCCGAACTGTGATCCTGCCATTGACATTGCGTCCGGCCTGCCTCTTAAGAGGCGCCAGAAGAGACTTCTCGGGACCCTTCCCGGCAGTTATCTCATCGAAAGTTGCCCCTGTCATGCCTCGACGACCCGGAGAGGTCGGCTTATAAGTCTTAAGTGCCATGCTAACTCCTTCTTAGACTGACGCTTCCGTCACCTAACACCAATCCTTCCACGGGAAGGACAGAGCAAAGGACTAAACGCCCTCGAAGAGCTCAATTTTCTGGCCTGGCTTCAGCGTCACAATACCTTTCCTCCAGGCCGATGTTAATACCTGACGCTTGCCGACCCTCCTGGTTTTACCAGGCACCCGGCTCACGGCCACCGTTATGACGTTTACACTAAAGGCTTTCTCAACAGCCTCCCTGATCTGCACCTTGTTGGCGCCCTTTGCCACTTCGAACGTGTACTTGTTCTGGGTCTGCATAGCAGTAGTTTTCTCGGTCACGATCGGACGGCGCAAAACCTCAAATACGTGCATTCCTCGGCCTCCAAATTACCTTCTTATTCAATCTGAGACTCTGCTTGCACCATGTCGCCGTCCTCAACTGCTTCCCATCTTATGCCCGGATCCAGCGTAACTTCAATTCGGCGAATCGTGTCAATAGGCATTATCAGGCTGCTATGCCTCAGAACATCGACAATATTGATGTTGTTGACAGGAATGACTGTCACTCTACCTAGATTACGACCTGACTTGTAGACATTGTCCTCCCGCCCCGGTGTGACAATCAGAATCGGCGCCACAACAGGCAATCTGTCGATTATCGCTTTCATCTCTTTGGTCTTGGGTACTGACAGGGCCAGCTGATCGACCACCACCAATTGCTGCTCGGCCAGCTTGACGGACAGGGCCGATCTCAGTGCCAGCCGCCTCATCTTCCGCGGCAAAGCCTGAGTGTAGCTTCGCGGTGAAGGCCCGAATACGATTCCACCACCACGAAACTGCGGCGCCCTCGTTGAACCTTGGCGGGCACGACCCGTGCCCTTCTGCCGAAAAGGCTTGCGCCCACCGCCAGATATCTTGCCACGAGTCTTTGTGGCGGCCGTTCCCTGTCGGGCGTTGGCCAACTGACGCAATACCGCCTGATGCATAACCGGGGCGTTAATCATAGCACCAAACACTGCGTCGCTAATCTCGATTTGTCTAACCACATTGCCTTCTACGTCGTATACAGGAACCTGCATTAATAACTCCTAGTCGCCCTTGATCGACTTTCTGATCTCCAAGAGGCCCTTGGGCGCCCCGGGCACCGCCCCTCTTACCAACAACAGGCTGCGATCGGCATCCACAGAAACGACCTTCAGATTCTGAACGGTGACTCGATCGGATCCCATGTGCCCCGCCATACGCATCCCCTTGAGCACTCTGCCCGGGGTTGTTGTCGCACCGATAGAGCCGCCCGCACGCTCGCGGTCGGACTGACCGTGAGTTTTTGGTCCACCCGCAAAGTGGTGCCGCTTTACCACACCGGCGAAACCCTTGCCTTTCGAAGTCCCGCTGATATCAACGCTGTCGCCAGGACTGAACATCGTGACATCAATCTTGTCGCCCACTTTAGGCGTCTCACCCTCGGCCTTAAACTCCCGCAGATGTCGGAGCAAGCCGAGCTTCTTCAGGTGACCTTTCTCGGGCGATGTTAGTCGCTTGGCATTGCCATAACCCACCTGAACAGCGTCGTAACCGTCTTTTCCCTCTTGCTTGACCTGCGTCACTGTCACCGGTCCGGCCTGTATGACCGTGACAGGTATCACTATACCGTCAGGTCTAAAGATCTGAGTCATACCAACTTTTCGGCCTAAGATACCGTTAATCATATGCTACCTCCATTCAGACTGAAAGGCCAGTTGCCTCATACATCGAGAGTCAGGGCCACCCGGTCCGTCCGGAATCATCCCTCCCATTACAGCTTAATCTCGATGTCCACACCAGCAGGCAGATTAAGTCGCATGAGGGCATCGACTGTCTTAGACGTCGGATCGATGATATCAATAAGCCTCTTGTGCGTGCGAATCTCGAACTGCTCACGCGAGTCCTTGTCGATATGTGGACCCCTTATAACGCAGAACTTCTCCACTCGTGTCGGCAGCGGCACTGGACCAGCAACCGCGGCGCCTGTTCGCTCCGCCGTCTCCACAATCTGCTCAGCCGACTGATCAAGAATCTTGTGATCGTATGCTTTTAGTCTTATCCTAATTCTCTGTCTCGGCATTTTTACCTAACCACACCCTCCTATTCGAGGATTTTTGTTATTGCACCGGCACCGACCGTCCGGCCTCCCTCTCGAATTGCAAACCGCAATCCCTCTTCCAACGCTACCGGTACGATTAACTTGATGGTCATCTTCACGTTGTCCCCGGGCATGACCATCTCCACTCCCTCCGGTAGCTCCACATTACCCGTTACGTCCGTCGTCCGAATATAGAACTGCGGCCGATATCCGCCAAAGAAAGGAGTATGTCGCCCACCTTCCTCTTTGCTCAATATGTAGACCTCCGACTCAAAGTGCGTGTGCGGCTTTATCGACCCACTCTTCGCCAACACCTGCCCTCTCTCAACGTCGTCCCGCTCTACACCTCGCAACAAACAACCCACGTTATCCCCGGCTTCTCCCTGATCCAGTATCTTCCGGAACATCTCCACGCCGGTCACTACTGTCCGCCGGGTCTCCTTCATCCCGACTATCTCTATCTCTTCACCTGTCTTAACTATCCCTCGCTCTATCCGGCCCGTTACCACCGTCCCACGTCCCTTAATCCCAAATACGTCCTCTACCGGCATTAGGAACGGCATGTCCTTCGGCCTTAACGGGATAGGTATGTAGGTGTCTACAGCATTCAACAGGTCCCAAATGCACTTGCAGTTCGGACAGTCTGTCTTCCCACACCCACACTCCAGGGCCTTCAATGCACTACCCCGGACTATCGGTATCTCTTCCCCCGGAAACCCTTGCTTCGTCAGTAGTTCCCGTAGCTCCAACTCCACCAGCTCCAACAGCTCCTCGTCATCCATGGCGTCCACTTTGTTCAAAAACACCACCATGCTCGGAACTTCAACCTGCCTCGCCAACAAAATATGCTCTCTCGTTTGCGGCATCGGACCATCAGGCGCACTCACCACCAGAATCGCTCCGTCCATCTGCGCCGCACCGGTGATCATGTTCTTAATGTAGTCGGCGTGCCCGGGACAGTCCACGTGGGCGTAGTGCCTGTTCGCTGTCTCATATTCGACGTGAGCAATGGCGATGGTGATTCCCCTGGCCTTCTCCTCCGGTGCATTATCAATCGAGTCAAACGACCGATACGACGACCAGCCCTTAGTAGCCAAGGTCTTCGTTATGGCCGCTGTCAAGGTCGTCTTCCCATGATCCACATGTCCAATTGTCCCGACGTTTACATGCGGCTTCGTCCGCTCAAATTTCTTCTTCGCCATCGCCTCTTCGATCCTCCTAGTCTAAATAGTGCTGGTCACCAATTTCGGCCCGGAACCTATCCCCTTGCCCTGGCCACAACATCCGCAGCCACATGTGCGGGAATTTCCTGATAATGGTCGAACTCCATGGAGGAAGTGCCTCTTCCTTGAGTCATCGACCTCAGGTCCGTGGCATAGCCAAACATCTCTGACAAAGGCGCCAAAGACTTAATAACTTGGAGGTTGCCTCTACCCTCGATGCCCGTAACATGACCCCGTCTTGCTGACAGATTTCCCATGACATCACCAAGGAAATCTTCTGGTACAACTACTTCCACCCTCATAATCGGCTCGAGCAATATCGGCCCGGCCTTCTGAACAGCGGCCTTCAAAGCCATGGAACCAGCCACCTTGAAAGCCATCTCCGAGGAGTCGACCTCATGGTAGCTGCCATCCACCGCCGTTGCTCTCATATCAACCATCGGATACCCGGCGACAACGCCACTCAACGACGCTTGTCTCACTCCTGCCTCTATAGCAGAAATGAACTCCTTGGGGATCGCTCCACCCACGACCCGATTGACAAACTCGAATCCCGTTCCCCGCGGGAGCGGTTCCAATTCCAGCCAAACATGACCATATTGGCCATGACCACCGGTCTGCCTCACAAATCTACCCTCAGCCCTAGTCGCAGTCGAAATCCCCTCCCGATAAGAAACCTGCGGCCGACCCACGGTTGCCTCAACTTTGTACTCGCGAAACATTCGGTCAGTAATGACCTCAAGGTGGAGTTCACCCATTCCAGAGATCAACGTTTGGGCCGTGTCAGGATCCGTGTGAATCCTGAAGGTGGGGTCCTCCTCAGCCAACCTTGACATAGCGTAGGATAGTCTGTCCTGATCGGCCTTGGTCTTGGGCTCAATGGCCACCGAAATCACCGGCTCCGGAAATTTAATAGTCTCCAACACCACCGGCTTGCCGGGATCGCTTAGAGTGTCCCCGGTAGAGGTCGACTTCAAGCCAACGACCGCGGCAATGTCGCCAGCATATACCTCGGAGATCTCGTCCCGATGGTTAGCATGCATTTGGAGTAGACGACCAACTCTCTCCTTCTGATCCTTGGTAGCATTGTACACTTGAGAGCCAGTGGTTAGCATTCCCGAATATACCCTAATATAGGCCAGTTTGCCGACGTACGGATCCGATACAATCTTGAAAGCCATAGCACTGAAGGGCTGATCGTCGCTCGCAAGACGCTTTACAATATCACCCGATCGGGGATCGAATCCTTCGATGGGAGGAACATCCAGAGGAGAAGGAAGGTAGTCAATCACAGAGTCTAGCAATGGTTGGACGCCCTTGTTCCGCAAAGCACTGCCACAAAGGACAGGGACGAGAGTTGTGATGATCGTTGCTCGACGCAGAGCACCCTTGAGATCGTCGGTCGAAATCTCTTCCCCATGAATATATCGCGCCATCAGGCCGTCGTCGGTTTCGATGATCCTCTCGATCATCTTCTTTCTTTCCTCTGACACCTGTTGTTTATATTCTTCCGGTATGTCAACCGTGGTAAACTCTTCGCCAATATCATCCTCGTAAACATACGCCTTGTTGACAATGAGGTCTACCATCCCCTTGAATCGCGCCTCGGCCCCGAGAGGAATCTGAATTGGCAGAGGATTAGCACCCAACCGCTCCCGAATCATATCCACGGTTCGCCAGAAATCTGCCCCTACCCGATCCATCTTGTTGACGAAACAAACCCGCGGTACGTTATACCGGTCAGCTTGTCGCCAAACCGTCTCGGACTGAGGCTCAACGCCGGCAACGGCGTCAAAGACCACAACCCCGCCATCAAGAACGCGCAGACTCCGCTCCACTTCGACTGTGAAATCGACATGGCCGGGAGTGTCAATAATATTGATACGATGATCCGCCCAGGCGCAAGTTGTCGCTGCGGCCGTGATAGTGATACCACGCTCGCGCTCCTGAATCATCCAGTCCATCACCGCCGTGCCCTGATGAACCTCACCTATCTTGTAGGTCTTGCCGGTGAAGAACAAGATACGCTCCGTGACAGTCGTCTTGCCCGCATCGATGTGGGCAATGATTCCTATGTTACGCGTCCGCTCCAGCGGATAGCTTCTCCCCATGATTTACGATTCCTTGCTTATCTTAGGAAGCCAGCGCCTCTCACAAGGGGCGAGCCCTACCAAGATGATCAAATAAATGATTTCTACTGCAGTCGCAGGATAGCACCTATCCTAAAGTACGCTACCACCTGTAATGAGCAAAAGCCTTATTGGCCTCGGCCATTTTATGCGTGTCCTCACGCTTCTTAATCGTCGGTCCAACGCCGTGCGAAGCATCAAGTATCTCCGCAGCCAACTTCTCAGCCATCGACTTGCCACTTCTACCCCGGGCCGTATCAATGAGCCAGCGCATGGCGAGAGCTATTCGTCTTTCGCCCTTGATCTCCACGGGAACCTGGTATGTAGCGCCACCCACGCGCCGGGGCTTGACTTCAAGAACCGGTGTGATGTTTCTCATGGCTAGATCAAAAGTGTCGATGGCCGCCTTCTTCGTCTGGGCCTCGATAATCCCCATGGCGCCGTAGACAATCCTCTCGGCCGTGGACTTCTTGCCACTTAACATAATTCGATTGATAAACTTCGCCACAACCTTACTGTGATACAGCGAATCTGGATTAATGATCCTTTTAACTACACGCGCCCGTCTCGGCATTATTGGTGCTCCTTTGGAAGCGATCTCCACCGCTCCCTCAACAAAGAAATCAGCAGATTGTGCCCTTACTTAGCGGCTCGCTTGGCTCCGTACTTGCTCCTGCCCTGTTTGCGGTTCTTGACTCCACCTGATTCCAAGGCGCCCCGGATGATATGATAGCGAACGCCCGGCAGGTCCTTTACACGACCGCCACGGATCAGCACAACCGAGTGTTCCTGTAGATTGTGTCCCACGCCTGGGATATAGGCTGTAACTTCCATACCGTTGGTCAATCTTACACGGGCGATCTTGCGCAGAGCCGAGTTAGGCTTCTTCGGCGTCATAGTCTTAACCTGCGTACATACCCCACGCTTCTGAGGAGCTCCGCTGCCGCGCTCCATTTTGTTCTTGAGAGCATTGAAGGTGAAGCGGAGTGCCGGTGCTTTGGTCTTCTTCGGCATCTGCGCTCGTCCTTTACGAATCAACTGGCTAATCGTCGGCAACTTAGTTCACTCCCTCTAGTTTGTTGGTCAAATGACCCCAACCCACTGTCCTTGATAGTCTGGGTCCCGCTGATAACTGAAACCCGGACGATGTGCTGTTCGTCGCCCCACTACAAGACATAGCGAAAGGCCGAAGGCTTTATTCCTGAGCTAGTCCAAAATCACCGGGTCAATCTCTGGCCCTCTGACTTCGAACCGTGGTCACTTTACGGCCTTTCGACCTGCCTATGTATTACCAGGCACTGACCGGGAATTATAGCATCAGTCGGTGTAATTGTCAAGCGCCTTCAGGGTGGCTGCCAGAGCCGGTCTCCCGGGTCGTTTATGAAGCGACCCTGTTCCAGCCGGGATCAACTTGCCGATGATCACGTTCTCCTTGAGCCCGACCAATCTGTCCGTAGCACCATTGATGGCCGCCTCGGTCAATACCCTTGTGGTCTCCTGGAAGGAAGCCGCTGCCAGGAAGCTCTCAGTGTTGAGAGACGCCTTAGTTACTCCCAGCAGAACCGTCTGCGCCGTGGCGGGCTCGCCACCTTCGGCCAGAACTTTGGCATTAATATCCTCATAGAGAAATCGATCCACCAGTTCCCCCGGAAGCAATTCCGTATCGCCTGGCGATTCAACCCGCACCTTACGCAACATCTGTCTCACTATGGTTTCAATATGCTTGTCATTGATTGTAACACCTTGTGAGCGATACACCTTTTGCACTTCTTCCACGAGGTAGAGCTGGACAGCTTCACGCCCGAGAATGCGCAGAATGTCTTGAGGGTTTATGGATCCATCTGTAAGTTGGTCGCCCGCCTTTACCACTTCACCGTCTTCTATCTTGATGCGGGCGTGAGCGGGGACAGCGTACTCCCGTTCTTCTCTTTCGTCATAGAATATCGAAACCTGCCCATCTTCGATGCTAACACGCCCACCGACGCTGGCCTGCACTAATAACGGCTCCGCCACGAGGGAGATATGGCCGTCCTCAGTCGTAGTCTGAATTCCCTGCTCCCGGGCAAGGATAGCCCCTGCTTCCACCTGGTCACTGTCCTTTACCAGAAGCTGGTAACCGGACGGAATGGGATGCTCATCACTATAGGTTTCAGTATTCAATACCTTTATCTTCCGAGCATCATCAGTTCGCACTATCTCGGCCATACCGTCTATCTCCGAAATAACGGACTGCCCCTTTGGAACCCTTGCTTCAAAGAGTTCTTCAACCCTGGGCAAACCACTCGTGATGTCCAGTCCTGCCACGCCGCCCGTATGGAATGTGCGCATTGTAAGCTGCGTACCGGGTTCACCAATACTTTGAGCAGCAATAATACCCACAGCCTCGCCAATGCCCACAAGCCGTCCCGATGCGAGGCTCCGCCCATAGCACAACCGGCATATGCCACGCTTTGCCTGGCAGGTTAACGGCGACCGCACATTCACGGAGATCTTCTCATGGTTTTGCGACTCCTCTCGCTCACGTCGGACAATGCCCTCTATTTGCTCGGATGCTTCCTCCGTTATCTCCTTGCCCCGGTCGACAATGATCTCGCCGGATTTGGGGTCAACAAACTCGCTAGCCGCATACCGGCCAACTATCTGCTGAGCGAGTGGCTCACCCATGCCCGGCTCGGCAGGCTCTGTCCGCCATGTTCCTCCGGTAGCACCACAGTCCTCTTCCTGAACGATCACGTCCTGCGAAACGTCAATGAGTCTCCTCGTAAGGTAACCACTATCGGCCGTCCGCAGAGCAGTGTCGGCCAGGCCCTTGCGAGCTCCGTGGGTGGAGATGAAGTATTCCAATACGGTGAGGCCCTCGCGAAAGCTGGAACGAATGGGAAGTTCGATAATTCGTCCTGAAGGGTCGGTCATCAAACCGCGCATGCCCGCCATCTGCCTGATTTGCGAGATGTTGCCCTTTGCCCCCGAATTGGCCATCATGTAGACGGAGCCCGTGGGATCCATCGAACGCTCTATCGCGGCGGACATCTGCTCGCTGGCATCGGTCCACACCGCGACAGCGTTTTCGTAGTGCTCCTCGTAGGTGATGAGGCCCCGACTAAACTGCTTGTCAATCTCTTTGATTTTATCATCGGCCCCATTAAGTATATCTTTCTTGTCCGGTGGAATCTGAATGTCGCTCACCGCAATAGTGATCCCCGAACGAGTGGCGTATTGGAAGCCAAGCCGCTTTATGTCGTCAACCAATTGAGCAGTGGCCGTATTGCCTAGCTGTCTGTAGCAATCGGCGACTACCTTCTTAAGACCCTTCTTGTCCATGACCCCGTTGCGATAACCCATTTCTGGGGGCAAAATCTCATTAAAGATTATCCGACCGACAGTCGTCAGCATACGCGGTTTATTGGCGAAATCCCGCACTTCAACCAAAGCCTGTAGCTCCGCCACGCCAACGTCATTAGCCATCTTGGCTTCTTCGCGACTGCCGAACTTCATCCCAGAGCCTTTCGCCCCGGACTTCTCGATCGTCAAATAGTAGCAGCCAAGGACCATGTCCAAAGTGGGCGCCACGGTCGGCTCTCCAGAACTCGGAGAGAGCAGATTGTAAGTGCTTAGCATAAGCGTCTTCGCCTCTTCTACTGCTGCCGCCGACAATGGGACATGAACTGCCATCTGGTCACCGTCGAAGTCGGCGTTAAAAGCCGTGCAAACAAGTGGATGGATCTGTATCGCACTCCCTTCGATGAGAACAGGCTGAAAAGCCTGAATGCCGAGGCGATGCAGAGTTGGCGCCCGGTTAAGCAAAACAGGGCGGTTTTCGATCACTTCCTCGAGAACATCCCAAACCTCTGGCTTCACGCGTTCAACTATGCGTTTCGCACTCTTGATGTTGTGAGCGAAGTTTCGCTCGACCAATCGACGCATGACAAAAGGCTTGAATAGCTCTAGCGCCATTCGCTTCGGCAAACCGCATTGGTGCAGCTTGAGCTCCGGGCCGACAACGATCACCGAGCGACCGCTATAATCCACCCTCTTACCGAGAAGATTCTGTCGAAACCGCCCCTGTTTGCCCTTAAGCATGTCGGACAGCGACTTCAGCTTATGGTTGCTGCTGCCCGATACGGCACGCCCTCGCCGTCCATTGTCGATAAGCGAATCGACGGCCTCCTGGAGCATTCGCTTCTCGTTTCTAATTATTATCTCCGGCGCTCCGAGCTCGAGCAACCGACGAAGCCTGTTGTTGCGGTTGATGACTCTCCGGTAAAGGTCATTGAGGTCGCTGGTAGCGAAACGTCCTCCATCTAGCTGAACCATCGGACGCAGGTCTGGAGGTAAGACCGGCAGAACGGTCAGAACCATCCATTCCGGCTTGTTG
>JAUSEJ010000881.1 GCA_030650265.1 Dehalococcoidia bacterium
GAGCGCCTGTCGCCGCTTGCTGAGTCGCGGGCAGAACTCCGGCGATCTCTCGTAATGCCGGTAGCTTGTCAGGGAACTGCAAGTCCACAGACGATGCTACGTCGCCGAAAGTCCCCGGGCCGGACTGGAACCGTTCATCAATCTGGAGACCCTCAATGGCACCGGTGAACCGGAAGGCGTATTGGCCCGGTGCGGTTGGTATCAGGTCCGCGGTGTAGTGTCCCGGGTCACGGAAGATGGTCCTCAAGGGCATCACCGTGGTCGATGTCTTGAAGCCGATCTCCACCTTGAGCGTCTTCTCGATCCCTTCTACCGGTTGATTGGTATCGGCGTTGGTTACTCGGAAGTCTACGCCGTTCTTCTCCCCTTCGATGGGAGGCTCGACCATGAAACCTACCACGAGCGTGTATTTGCCTGCCTTACGAGTCTCGTGAGCCGAGGCCGAGCCGGGCAGCAAGGCGGCGGTGAATAGAATCACAGTAGAAGCTGCAGCTAGCAGCCGGAAGAAACGCGACAATTCATACCCTCCTCTTTTTCACGTACGAGCTGCGTTTGTCCTTCGTCAGCACGTTCCTTGGCGCCTTCTCAGCAAGCCCGATATCGCTGGAGAGCACGGCGCCGGTAAAGTGGCCTGCGGACAGACGGGATCAGGAGCGCGAAGGCGAAGGCGCCGAAGCTACACCAGCGGAGGCTTGTCGGGCGGAGAAAGGACTGCGGAAGGTGGTATCTGAAAGGCGGAAGAGCGTCGTAACGAAGTGAGTTCTGGCTGGAAGAGGCCGGCGATGGTATTTCCAGTCAGCGCCAAGATCCCGGAAAGAGCGACTCCGTCTGCGGCGTCGAAGCTTCTCACGGCTACCGGAGCGCTTTGATCCGAGGCAACGTTATCCACGCCGTCTCCATGTTGATGGACGGGCAGCAGGTAATGTTCGACGTGCGGGGCGACTGGGCCGGCCGCGAGGTGAGCGTGGAAGGGGTCGCGTTCAGGGAAGCAGTGGTCCAGTACGGGACCCGCCCCGTAGGCTAGCATTGCCATAAGGCAGAGAGTGAATAGCGCCCTCCTGATCATACAACATAATCTACCACACCAGATCTGCTATTTGAAAGTTACGTGTAGAGACGGGCCGGCGGCCCGTCTCTACACGTAACTCTAGCCGTCCCTGTCGCTGCGGAAGGCGAGCTTCCGGGAAGCTACTAATTACCTAAGCGTGCGTCCAGTCCGGCGACATCTCCCTCTGTGTCAGCTCGTTGCCCAGAACGTTTATGAACGGATCGTAGATGATAGCCAGCCACTTGCAGGGCGTGCCGGGAGCAGCGTTGAAGTGCTGGTGCTCGCAGCCCCCTGGCTTAACCGGCAGGAGTATCAGATCGCCCTCTTCCCAGTCATGGCGGACCCCATCCACGACAGTCCATCCCTTGCCCTCCAGCACATAGAGGGACAACCCGCCCTGGTGAACATGGCGCCCGGACTGAGTTCGGATGTCTTGTATGAACACAAACCAACCCACGCCGACTGTATCGGTTATGACGGGATGTAGAAAGTGCTTGAGCCTGGCCTGCCGGCTCTGCTCCCAGGGCTGCTCGGTCCCTTTGATTACCACCCGCCCGGTGTTGTTCGTCTCTCGCCGGCTCGCCCAAAGGTTAAAGATGTCATCGTAATAGTGGACCTCCGATGACTCTGCCTCCTTCTCCCTGGTCTTCTCCCTTTCAGCCATGACTCCTCCTTGTTATTGGCGTCTGTCGTGGGGTTCCGCGTCCCCCTTCCAGGCAGATGCGATGAGTTAATCAGCGGGCACGAGGTCCATGATCGTGGACCAACGACCTCACTCCAGCATGGGGACAGCAAACCATACCTCTGTAGGAGTTGTCAATGCTCGCTAGCTGTTCGCGATGTGTTCACGCACGGGTAAGCCGGCGGTTTGTGGGGTCCTTGAAGGACTTGACCTAAGAACCTGCCTACATGATGAGACCGACTCGGTCTCGAAGACCGAGTCGGTCTGAAACTATCGACGTCTGGGGTTTCACCATAAGGAAAAGGGGTCGTAATCTGTATTAGGGCAGGGTCTTTTTTGACCGGTGTTGATCAGATCTTGACTCCGGTTTTGTTTTGGTTTATAATCTGAACTCTATATAACATATTAAGGTGTTCAGATGGATTCGGAGCAGGCT
>JAUSEJ010000888.1 GCA_030650265.1 Dehalococcoidia bacterium
TTCTAACACAAGATGAGACTGAACGGTTTCGGCTGGCCCGGTTATCATCGGGACCATGCGACTCAATATGGACGATACGAAAGTTCGAACGATCGAGGAGGTGCGACAATTCTTACATGGAAGCGATGGGCTTGAATTCAAGCCGGTATCGGGGGAGGAGAAGTACGCGTGGGTGGAGTCTGTGCTGCGTAGATTCAAGTATCCGATGCTCGGCAGGATGGATAAGAGACTGTTGAGGCAATACTTGGAGAAGGTATCCGGGTATTCGCGCGCCCAGGTGTTCCGGCTTATTGCCACGTACGGGAGAAGCGGGGCGTTGCGGCGGCAGAGGTACCACCGTCACAGTTTCCCCGAAAAGTACAACCGGGGAGACATGGATTTGCTGGCCAAGACGGACGAGCTCCATGACTGCCTGAGCGGACCGGCGACCAAGAGGATACTGGAGCGGGAATACCAGGAATATGGCCATGGGGAGTACAAGAATATCTCGATGATATCGGTGGCGCACCTATACAACCTGCGTAAGAAGAGTATCCGGCTCGGGCTGGTGCGGAGGTTCACCAGGACAAGGCCGTCCGCCCTACCGATAGGCGAACGCGCCAGGCCCGACCCAAGGGGAGAGCCGGGTCATATCCGTATCGATACTGTCCATCAGGGTGACCTTGAGGGCGAGAAAGGAGTGTACCATATCAATGCGGTCGACCAGACAACGCAGTGGGAACTGATAGCCTCGGTGGAAAAGATATCGGAGGCCTATCTGGTGCCCGTGCTGGAGCTGATGCTCACCGGTTTTCCCTTTGCGGCCCACGGCTTCCACTCGGACAACGGAGGGGAGTTCGTCAACCACCAGGTGGCCAGGTTGCTAAACAAGATGTTGATTCGGTTCACCAAGTCACGGCCGAGGCGCTCCAATGACAACGCCCTGGCAGAATCAAAGAACGGGTCGGTGCTGCGAAAGAACCTGGGCTACGACCATATTCCTCAGAGGTACGCCGACCAGCTCAATGCCTACCACCGGGAATACCTCAACCCATACATCAACTTCCATCGCCCCAGCTTCTTCCCGGTGGTTGTGGTGGACTCCAAAGGCAAATCGAAGAAGAAGTATCCCTACAAAGAAGTAATGACGCCCTATGAAAGGCTGAGATCCCTGCCCGAGGCAGAGAAGTACCTGGTAAAAGGCATGACCTTTGCCAGGTTAGATGCCATTGCCCAAGAGAAGAGCGACAACGAATTCGCGGAAAGGATGGTCAAAGCTCGTTCCGATCTCTTCCAACGGATCGCCAGCAGGAAGAGCCGCCTGCCCAAAACTGATATACTGGCTTATCCACTTGTGCACACTATGCACAAAGAAAAAGTAGCAAAAAGAAAGCTTGTGACTACCTCTTCAGTCTCATTCTTCGATTAGAATAGACTCTGCCGGCGCTTACACTGTCGCCACCGCCTCACACTGCGGCTCCTGGTTAAGGTCTATACCGCCGATCACCGGCAGATGATGACCGAGCTTGAGACCTAGATAGGGGAAAATGACGGATGCCAGGGGGATCGGAGCCGCAGGGCTCAATCCAGTCCAACCCGCACCTGTGGCAGTTTCCTCGCCTCTACGAGCTTGACTATATCGCCGGCAAGGTCAGTGACTTTTTCGATGACTAATCCACTGCGGTTTACGTTGGCCACCGTCCGGCGATTGATGTTCGCCCCCGTCACGCGCACTACCAAGGGAGCAGCCAGATTCATTATGAGGCGCAAAGCCCGTTT
>JAUSEJ010000894.1 GCA_030650265.1 Dehalococcoidia bacterium
TTGGCGACGATGCGGTGTTGTTCGGCGAGTGGCGGGAGTGGGAATGGCGTGGAGGCAGAATAATGGGTTGGGACGCGCTTCTGGCCCGCTGTGCCCGTTATCCTCGGTATTCCCGAGTCGATGAAGTGAAGGCTCTTCAGAAAGTTTAAGACGTATTCGGGGCTAATGGCGACAGGCCGTATGACCTGCAATTCGGTGGTACCTGCCCCTATGCCTCCGACCAAACCGCGAAAGATAGTAGATTGGCCGTTCTCAAAGCAAGGGGTGGTCTTTGCCAGCGCCATGTCGCCCTCAGCAAAGTGGGTGTAGCCGCTTTTGAATTCGCCCCACGGTCTAGCTTCGTGAATATTGGCGATGCCGTATTCGGCGGAGAGCATTGGCTTTGGAACGAACGATGTTTGGAGTGTGTCAACTGCGCTGTTTCGCGGATTGAGGAATCCAACCTCTGCTAACTGACTCCAACGCCAACTTCGCGGAATGGGAAAAGGAAGCTTCTCTTCCGTGAAGATTGGTATTGGCTTCACCTTGTTGTTCGCGTCAGCTTTCACGAGCCGTGCTTTCTCCGCCCGAGTCCTCTCGAGCAACTCAGACGCCGGTTCGACGTTCGGGTCTTGCTCAGCCAATTTTCTCCGCACCGCGAGGTCGAGGACGAAGCGGCGGAGGCGCGGGATGGCGTCGGGAGCTCCGCCGAGGCGGTCGAAATGTGTGAGGAGTGGCGCTGACTTCATCGGCGGTCTTCTGGGGGCCGGTTGCGGGCCTGCGAGCGAAGGCGGTAGAGGCGCTCGGTGAAGCCGCCTTCCTCGATGAACTGCTTTTCGAGCTGGCGCAGTTGCTGGTCGAGGAGGTAGTTGGTCTGGTGGATGAGGCAGACTAGTGTGTTGGCGGCCAACTCGGCGGTGGTTTCAGCAATATAGGGCGAATAGGTCTTATAGGACCTATTTTCCACGTAGGCCAGCTTGCGTACGGCTTGCGCTTGCGGGTGGTTCTTGTCCCAGAGGGGCAGGTTGCGTTGACGCAGGTAGTCATTGAAATCAAGCAGTAGTTCCTCCAAACTGGCCCGGGCCACGCCTACCAACTTTAGCTCGAACTTCCTTGATGTCCCCGAGGCCTGGCTTCCTTCGGCGATGTTCTGCCGGCCACTGCGCGCCGCCTGGACCATCTGATCGTGGGTGCGGGAACGCCGGTCGATGAAGCGGTCGCAGAAGACGACCGTACCGTCGTAGACGATCTCGGACATCTGAAAAGACTTGAGATTGGCGTAGCCTCCGTGCGGTGGGATCAGGCGATCATCGGCCATCGTAGCAGCGCCTCCTTCAGAATGATTTTGAGCTGGTTTCGTAAGTCTCCGGCTTGCTTCTCGGCCTCGTCCAACCTCGCCAGCAGTTCCTCGGGGTCGCCGTGATCGACTTCCACGCTGTGGGGGTTCTTGCAGTCGAGGTGTAGCCGCGGGCCTTCACCTCGTCGGCGGTGACGCGCCAGGCGACTTCGGTTTCGAGGCGATCCTTGCGCTCGGCGCCGCCCCACCAGTCGACGCAGCATTCAGGTGCCCGACGCGGATGGGATTGGTCACGGAGTAGGCTTTCTGGCCTGCGGGAACGCGGTGCTCGCAAAACCATAGGTTCCTGGTCGGCTCGCGCTTCTCGAAGAAGTGCAGGTTAGAACCGATGCTGGCGTAGGGCTTGAGCACGTTGTTGGGCAGGCGGACGATGGTGTGGAGGTTGCACTCCGCTATTAGGTGTTCCTTGAGCCGCGTCTTGACGCCTTCGCCGAAGAGGGACCCATCGGGCAGCACCACGGCGGCGCGGCCACTTGATTTGAGCAGGCGGCTGATCAGGGCGGGAAACAGGTCGGCGGTTTCGCTCGTCTGGAAGTGCTTGGGAAAATTGGTTTCGATGCCATCTTCTTCGCGCCCGCCGAAGGGCGGATTGGTGACGACGTAATCGACGCGATCGCTGGCAGTGTAGCTGATATAGAGCCGGGCGATGGTGCTGTCGTGGTGAACGAAGCCAGTTTTCTCGATGCCGTGGAGCAGCATGTTGGTGATGCAGAGCATGTGGAGAATCTGCCTCTTCTCCACGGCACGGAGAGACTTCTGCAGGCCGTCGCCGACGCTGTGGTTGTTGTCTTTGGATTCGGTCAGGGCGATGGGCCTATTGGGCTTGTAGTCGGGAACGCAGTCGGTGCGCTTAACTTTTCCGCGGGTAACGAGCTTTCCCTGCATGATGATCCTCTCCTTGGTGAAGCCGACCTCCTCGCTAATCTGGGACATTTCATCCAAGCCCGCCTGCTTTACTGCGGGAATGATGAACTTGGTGCAGATGCTTCGTTCATTGAGGTCTTTCTTGTTCATGCAATTCTGTAAGTGAAATCGTGGATCATATGGTACATCCAGCCAGCTTTTCTTGGATAATCTCCAGGTCCTCGGACTTTCGCCGGTAGAGCCTCCCTCCGGCTTTGTGGAGGAAGTCCGAGTACGGCAACTCAATTAGTTGAATTCCGTGGTTAGGAAGTACATTGCGCCTGCGTTGGTCATATATGCGTCTTTGTTCTCCTCTGTGTACTCCGCTCACTGTCTTGCGGTCGGGTTTGTCGAAAAAGTCGACCTGTTCAGTGTGATGATGCTCTCGGTATTCGATGACCAGAGCAAGCGATTCGTAGTACGCGTCAACCGGCAAACTCGTATTGCCATCGCCGCGCAAGAAATCAAAACGGTGATGGCGTGATGCGGTTATGCCCAGTACTCTGTCGCACAAGTCGATAATGTAGTCCTCGTCTCTCTTCCTGCCAGCAGTGGCAGTTCCACCATGACAACCCGCAATCGTTTGCACCTTTGATTCAAGGACGGTTGCAGCTATTGCCACTCGCTTTTGTTGGATGAGATTCTCAAAGTCAGACAACGTGAAACCATCGTTTGATAGTGCAAAGTCAGTAATGTAGAAACCCAGCCGACGCATGGCACCGCGAAGGCGTTTCTGTTGGTCGGGAGAAGCGTTGCTTCTTGCTTCAAGCAACCTCCTGATCTGGTTGGCCTCGTCTTGGGTAAACTGCCGCTTACCTTTCATGGGTGCACCCTCACCGTATCCTTCAGCGGCAACCGGAAGCTTATTACATCCGGCGAGCCGCAAAGTTAAGATTTCTTGATAGACATTCAGATTACCTATTAGCAACTTGACTATAAGCTCTCGTTAGTATTCAGTATGACGTCCAAGGTCAGGTACGCGGCTCGCCCCTTTGAGCGCCTGGTTCGGCGCTTCGCTCGGTCGTGAACTCGACATGATCGACTTCATGTGGGGCTATAGCCTCGTTGATTGCTGCTCGAAAGCGGGTGAAGGTCCGCCGCTCTGATTCTTGCGCTGATAGGGACGACCATCCGCCCCACGGAGGCGTGGCGACACAATCGGCTTGAACTAAGAGGCGGCGTGCCTTGTCACCGGTGAACGCCAATGGGCGAGTAACTCTCGCTATTTCTTGACCGACGATCTCGGGCCAGCGAGACATCAATGTAACCGTGTAATCCGCGATCTGTTCTGATGTTGGGCGACTCTTCGGCTCAAAGTCCCATGCACGGTACATCGGTCCACCCATGGTCCCGATCGCATAGCTAGTCGGGTTTTCAGCGAAATGGAAATCCTGATCGGATATTTCTGAAACCAACCAAGCACAGCCGTTATACTCCGCCCAGGCAACTGTCAATTCCCACCTTGTCATCTTCTCCACGTCATTGCTGTATACCCACCCGGCAAGGATGAGCGGCGTAGGTGGCGACGGCGGTGTGCACGGGTGCAATTTGGCGAAGTTACTTAGAAGTATGAAAACTTCATTCCATGGAATTGGATTTGGACAGATGCGTTTCATGGTTCGTTGCCCAGAAACTGTGCATGATCACAGCCTGCTGGCGATGGAAGGAGGCTGGCCCACGCGTGAAGGTACGGATCACCCTTCTCCTTGATCAGCTTGCGCGAAACTACCGTTCGGGTTCCATAAGGGATGATGAAGTCGGCAAGCAGTTTGGCACGGATGGTCCAGACTCTGGGAGCATGTTGGGGATCGGCTATTCTCTTCTCAAAGCTCAGGAGTGCCACGAAGTGGTTTTCCCTATCGGGAAGCTGGATAATATCCGCTGGCCAGTCGTAAGGATCGACAAGGCCCTTGACGTCCACGGTCTTGGTTTCGCCGTTTGCGCCGACGACGAAGATATCGACAGGCTTCTTATTGCCGAGAGTTAGGGACGCGTCGGTGCCAAGACAGTGGAGCATGGACAACTCATAGAACTCGGCGGCTAGATTGGTGTTGTATTTGGCCATTGCTCCCCCGAGAAGATAGATTGACATGGTCGGCTAACTGTTGATTCTACGGATTCTTGTGATACTGGGAATCCCAGGCAGTACCGTTGACATATAGCAGATCTTAATTCGTGTCTTTGTTAGGATGATATACCATGCTATCAAGGAAAGCAAGCCGAAATGAGTGATGCTGCCCCCGATGAAGTAGAGCTTTCTGGATCAACCACGCGACG
>JAUSEJ010000895.1 GCA_030650265.1 Dehalococcoidia bacterium
CGTCGCGTGGTTGATCCAGAAAGCTCTACTTCATCGGGGGCAGCATCACTCATTTCGGCTTGCTTTCCTTGATAGCATGGTATATCATCCTAACAAAGACACGAATTAAGATCTGCTATATGTCAACGGTACTGCCTGGGACCTTAATCCGTGAGTCAAGCCAGCGATGGTGAGTTCTTGCTGTCTGAAGGTATGCTTGCTCCATTGCGCTATGGGATCGGAGGCTGGCAGAAGAGCCTAATTCTTCTGAGAAGATGAACTACATTGTCGTCCAATCCCCTTTCCAGCACTCCATTAGGCACGTTTGGCCATCCTGCCCTTGTGTGCAAGCTGTTTTGTGACAGTTGTCGCTGGTCGGATTGTCGCAGTCCCCAAATTGCCGCGCTTTCTTACCCTCCCGTCCAAGCTAAAGACCTAATCCGCCGCCTTCCGGGACCGATCAACCACTCTAACGCTCGCGTCGTGATTCGTACCACTGTCTTGTGCGCATGCCGCACAACCCGGCCAAATTGAGTGAATACGGCAAAACGCAACCGCTTTGGCCGCGCTTTCCGAAATTCAGCCGGCAGCACCGTCGCCTTCAATAACTCCAATAGATTGTGGGTCAACACTTGAAGCCTGAGCCAGGCGGCGTTCGCCCCAAATTTGTCGCTCGGATATACCCCGGCTCCCAGTTCGCTAAGCAATACATGATGGACATGCTCGACCGTCCCCGCTTTCCCCCGTTGCCAATTCAATAGCGCCAACCCTTCCATATCCCAACGGTTACTTACCACGGCGTAATATCGCACGCTCTGGCCGTCACCAAACAACGCTTCTTGGGGATTTCGCATCCGGATCCCTATGTATCGGTAAATCGGTACCTCTGTTCCCTTTTTCTCTGTTCGTCGCGACGGCACGTATTCTACTTCCGCCCACTCACAGATTACCCCATTCTTGTACTCCTGCTTTAACTGCCATTTGTCTTCGTCTACTGCCACCATCGTCCGTCGCAACTGGGGACTCATATCCGCACTAACAGCGAACTTCCACCCTCGATTATGCCAGTGGTCGAGAATAGACTCCTCGTAGGCCGCCGAATCAGACCGCACAAAGACCTTCCATTCCTTCTTATCTTCCCGTTTCGGTAGATTGTCGTGAGCCTCATCCACTATGCGGGCAATGTCCTTCTCGGCTGGCACGTTCCCATCTCGAAATTCGTCTCTTTGCACCAGATTCGATTCCGCCCAATCAACAATCATCGGCTGGTACCCATCGTATCCCTCGTAAGTCTTAAACGCCGATTGCTTGGACGACTCCACTAGATGAGCATCAACATCCAAAGTCACCTCTAAGCTAGGCTTTACCGTCGTGACATAGGCATCAATTACTCGCCTATTCGCCTCGTTTAATGCCTGCAGAAAGACCGATTCGGCAGGAATATACGACAAAAAACCAAGCTGCTCCGCCTTTTCCTTGGCCACCTTGATCAGAGGTTTCTCGTGGGCCTTGTCTAGCCACTGCCTAGCGGTCTCCGGCGCAGGCAGTTGGTAGCCCAATATCGCTCGCAGTCCCTCATCTCGCCGTAGATTGGCAAAATCATCCAAACACTCGCCGCCAAGAGCACTCAAAAGGACAAAGGCTTCGATCATCTCTCCATGCCGAAGCCCTTTCTCTGATTTCTTCAAAGGCAAGAACCGTTCCACCACGGCCCCTATCTGGAGATGCCGATACAGCTCCAAGAACAGCCCAACCCCCGCCCACGGCGTAACCTCCTCTGTTATCCCTCCCGTGAAGCCATCAATGTCAAGGTACTTCTTCATATTCTTAAGGGCCATGGCTCGGTTGCCCCCTCTAAACAAAATCCTCTAACACCTGCAAGGTGCGTCTATTTTACCGCATTTACCCCAGCATGCAAGCACGATCTTGCCATCCGAGACAATTACACTCACGGATCAAGGGTATGGGACTGTCAGCGTGCGAGCAAAGTTGGGCCGGGGAATGCAAGAATCTGAAACGCTTCCAAACGATGAAAGCCGACTTGTTGTGTTGCTGCGCTGCTGGCAGGTTATGTCAAGTCTCAACAAACTTCTCGCGTACATGCCTCTCGCCCTTTGAGGGTCTTCCGCCGCAGGCGCCGAACATTGTTCATGTTGCTCCGTATAACAACCCCAATACGACTTCGAGTGCCGTAAGAGAAACCAGCCTGCTGATAATGCTGTCGGCGGCCATGTAATTCCCCCACCCAAAGGTATTTCCAGCCAAGTAATTCACCCTGAGGATGGCAAACAACTCACCAACCTGACGTGCGGATTATGGTCATATTGCTCGGTTCTTACCACCTTCGCAAGGGGTCAGCCCTCGTGTGGCAGGAATTATGCGTTCTCGGGAACATTGCACCAATCCGAGTCAGGCAGTGTCTCCAGTGGCCAATCGTAGTCGGATAACGTACCGATCGAGCCCTGTTCGCCGCTGTCGAACCACGGCTCGGCTGGGTAACCACGGTCTTGGCGCTGGTCCGAATAAGAACGCATAGGCGCTGCCTTGTGTGGGTCTGACTGCGGATCCGATAATGGGCGTTAGCGGAACCGACTCCCAAAAGCAGTAATACTGACCTGCCCATCGCTCGCACCATAGAATCAAAAGGGCCAGAAGTCATGCCGAGCTGATCGGGGGAAAGAGAACGACCCAGCCAATTCGCCCATGTTCCCTCTTCCCCTTTTGGCCTTTCCCCTTCTAGCCCTCTTCCCGAATCCGTCTGTCTTCCCCGCACTCGAGGGGGTCGCCCTTGCTCACAAGGGTCAGGCATTTAGCGCAGGAAATGCAGGTGGCCCGGCTGAGGTCGCCGGCCAGCCACTTGTTCACGAGGCCCGGCTGACGGATGAGGGGCCTGGACAGGGCGACAAAATCGGCGTCGCCGGATTGAATGATGTCTTCGGCCGTCTCCAGGCAGCGAATGCCGACGACGACGGCGATCGGGATGTCCAGCGCCGCCTTCGCCCGGGCTGCCCTCTCCCGATAGTATGTGACCTCGGTCTGGTCATCGGCGACCACCTGGATCGGCGCCCGTTTGCCACTGCCAATCCCGCCGCTAATCTCGGCGGCGTCGAGACCCACCTCAGCCATAGCCTGGAGAGCCGCTATCCCCTCTTCGAGAGTGGCGCCACCATCGTTGTCATCCATCACGCCAAACTTGATCATGAGGGGGAAATCGCTGCCGACCGCGGCCCTCACCCGCCGTACCGTCTCGACGTGGAACCGGCGCCGGTCCTCCGGCGTCAATCCCCAGCGATCCTTCCTGAGGTTGGTGATTGTGGAGAGGAATTGGGACATCAGGTAGCCGTGGGCACCGTGGAGTTGGACGGCATCAAATCCCGCATCTCTCACTCGCACGGCCGCTTTGGCAAAATCGCCGATGATCTTCTCGATATCCTCTTCGGTTATCTCACGGTGTCGATGGCGAATCTCGATTGGCGAAGGGGCCAACTGCTCCTGCCCCGTGCGGGCCAGGAAGGTGGAAAAAGCGCCGGCGTGAACGATTTGAGCGGCTATCTTCGCCCCGTGCCGGTGAGCCGCCTGCGCGAGACGCCTGAGTCCCGGTATCATCTCATCACCATAGGCGCCATACTGGCCAAACACGGCCTGCCCGTGCCTGGAAACGAAGGCATAGCCGGTAACGATGAGGCCAACCCCACCGGCGGCCAAGTTCTCGTAGATCGCTACCGACCGGTCGGTTACAGCCCCGTTTTCGTCGGCCGTGCTGTCCCAGGTGGCGGAACGGATCAGCCGGTTACGCAGCGCCATCCCGGCCAGACTCGCCGGCTGTAATACTTTATGCATCGATCAATCCTCCTTGGGCGACTTGAACCGTCTCCCGGTTCGAAGTTCTAGTATCCCGTGATCTCGCAAATCTGAATGGCAGGTTGCGATTTGAGCAGTAGAACAACCAGAACACCGTTCTGAATCTTATGGCTCACAGCGCTTGACTCCGGGGATACGGTCGAATCCTCTGTCAAAGGTGACTATCTCGTCAATGTTCAGGTGCCGCATTAGAACGGCATGGTAGGTGTCGGCAAAAGACAGGTTGAGCTCAACATACAGGTCAAAGACCTGGCGATAGCGGCGTTTACCTGGCAGGATAATCCCTGGTAGCTCGATCAAAGGCAGAATAGCCTGGCGAATTTCGGCCCTGGGCTGCTGGTACTGCCGCTGGAGAGTGAAGACCACTTCAAAGATCACTGTATCGCTGGTGTAAACCTCGATCTCGCCCTGTTCAACCCTGGCGAGGTAGGCGGTGGCCCGCGGCGAATGGTCGGGGTGGTCGCCAAGGACATGGCGCAAAATAATGTTGGTATCAAGAAACGCCGGTGGCATCTTCACCTTTCATTCGTTCCACGACATCTTCGGCGATAGCTTTCTCGGCCGCCTCACGTTCCTGCTCGGCGGTGAGCGCGGGTTTATTTGTCTTTAGCATGCCAGCGGTGCGCAGAACAACACTTCCCCGGCGAGCAAGGCGGACCTGGTTGTCTTGGAGGATAAAGGCAACCTTCTCGTGAGTTGCGAGTTGCAGCAGACGACGGACTTCGATAGGAATGGTAACCTGACCCTTGGTGGTCACGGTTGCCAGAAGTTCTCTCATATCGCATCCTTCCTTATACTAAACAAGTAGTGTATGTTTATCATATTCCTTACTTGTTGTCAAGGGTGGGGTGGGGGGTGGAGGCGAATCCCCCTCAACCCTCAACCCTCAACCCTCCGGCTAGCTATTTGGTCTGCCCTGGTAAGATACTCTGTAGCATCTGAATCTGCTTCTCCAACAGGGCGATCTGCCGCAGTTCCATTTCTACCAATTCCTTCCACTGGTCCTCTCTCAGCAAATCCAGTTTTGTATGCAACTGCTCAATCTCGATCTCTGCTTTCAAGTTGACTTCGTAGTCATGCTCTGCACGCAGCCGGTCCTTGGCTTCCTGCCGGTTCTGGCTCATCATTATCACCGGCGCCTGCATTCCCGCAAGGCCAGATAGAACCAGGTTGAGCAGAATGAAAGGGTAGGGGTCGATAGCCCTGTTAACCAGCACGATACTGTTGATGACGATCCAAACACCCATTGCGCTCAGGTAGGCGATAATAAAGGCCCAACTGCCCGCGACATCGGCCAATCTGTCCGCCAGCTTCTGGCCGATAGTCAGCCGCTCCTTGTGGACCTGGTTGATATTCTTGCTGATACGCTGTCCTCGCCGGGTCTTCTGGGGGGCGGTATTCTCGCTATCGCCAGTGTCCCGCACAACCGCCTTCCCGACGGAATCGAGTGACCGGGTTACATGTGATGGGGACATGTCGTCTCCTTACTCTTTGTGCTTGTCAAACGGAGTTAGCGCCGGCGCACCGCTGCCCGGTGATTGACTTGGAAGAGACCACCTTTGCCCGCCCTATGGAGCAGCAGGCGGTGTTCCGGCACAGAGGGCCACTTCCCATTCGCCTTCGGAAACCTCAATGCCAGGAATAGCGGCGTACTCTTCAGCGGAGATGTCCAGCCAGACGGTTTGGCCATAGTAAAGGTCCAAAACGACGCAAACGCGCACCTCTTGCTGCCCGTTTGTATCTCGATTGAGGTGATCGTTGATCCAGTAACGGTCGCGCGGTTCATCAGGCAGACGGTCTATACGCAGGTTCTGGCTCCTTCCGCACCTCATGCTGCTGTCGTTCAAGGCCAGAAGGAGACTGTGGTCGAGCACCTTCATCTTCACGTCGCTGTCTCCATGAAAGCGATGTCCCAAGTAGCGTTAACCATGCAGATAACGGTCGAACCATTCAAAGACCCTCTTCCATCCCTCCACAGCCGCTTCCACCCGGTATGCCGGCCGGTCGACGGAGAAGAAGCTATGGCCGGCGTTTTCATAGCTGTGGAATTCGTAGTTCTTGCCAAACCGCTTCAGTTCATCTTCAAGCCGCCTGACATCCTCCGGCGTCGGATTGCGATCCTCGACGCCGAACAGCCCTAGCAGAGGGCAGCCGATATTGGCGGTCAAATCGATAGGAGCAACAGGCTGATTTACGCTCAAACGCTCTG
>JAUSEJ010000909.1 GCA_030650265.1 Dehalococcoidia bacterium
GACCTTTGAGAATCGAGGTTATAGGCCAGCGTTGGCCGGATGATCGGGGTTCAGTTGATACTTGCGGAAAAGCAAGTTCAACGCGCTACCAGTAGCGTCTACGATTCCGTATTTGATAAGTAAGTCACCGGTTGCCAGTTGCCGAAGGTCGGCGCCGTATTGGGCAAGTGCTTTGCGCTTGTCAACATAGTTATGTATGTCGAGCCAGCCCAAACCACTATCCGCTACCGCTGTGATCGTCGGAACGCTCAACGCGCCTTCCACTTCGCTAGGTGGCCAGGCGTTGCGGTCTTCCTGCGATAGGATTTCATAAGGCTTGTATTGCCGAATGTCATCCCGCAATCCACCAAAGGTTATGATGTCGCGCCCGTTGCGCTGGTCATAAAGTTGGAACCCGCTCAGGACATCATCGTTTCGTGGGTTATTCGATCCATTTGTAGTCATCGAGTAGACCGAGTGCAGGAAGTCACCCGACGGAACCTGCGCGTTAGAAACGAACACGCCTGATGTGGCGCTCAGTGAAGGCGATTGCATCTGCCAGTTGGGGAAGGTTCGGGGTTGATACATTTCCGGTGTATCGCCAGTGTCCATCTGGACAGTCCAGACATAGACCTGCAAGTCACCAGCGTTGATCGTCACGTTGGCCGAACCCATTGCCGCAGCCGCGCCCCATGTACCCGATAGGCTGAGGTTGCCGTTACCTACCGCTGGAATACCAGCCGTCAAGTCGAACGGGTTATCTTGGATCATCCCATTCTTATCAACGACTTCCGGCGCTACGCCGAAGTGGAATAGCTAGCCGAATTGCTGTATGGCGTTGGTCTGCGAGTCCGCTATCGTGGTCGGCCTTTTCAGCGTCGAACCGAATAGCCGGGTCATGTGATAGGGGGTTCGCATATCGGTGAAGCTGAATAGCGTCTTGCCAGCCGAGGTCAAGCTAAGGGTTGAGATCAGGCGATCCCAGGCGTCGCTATACCAAGTCGCCGATGTGGTTGTGATGTCGGTCTGACAGTAGATCGCCATTCGGGTAATCGTGCCCGCTGTTGGGCCTAGTTGGAATGATATGTTGCCGCTGGCCGTCCATGCCTGTGGCGGGCCAATTGGGTAAGATCGGTATTTCATTTCATTTTCTCCTTATAGACCCGTAACCGACTGTGAGGCTGGGGTCAGTGGGATTCGTGTTTCGGAACTGCCAGCCGGCGGGAGAAGTTTCGGTGCCGGCGCTGCTGGCGGGTTGAGGAAGCTCGTCGAGAACTGACCCGTCAGATTGATGTTGGGGAAGGGAATGGAGATTAGTTGCATAATCGCCAGGATCGAGGCTCCGTGCCTAGCCCGGCGGCCTACATTTGCATTGATGAGACTGCCACCTTCGCCAATCAGCCAGGCCGCGCCTGCCGTCATGATGAAGCTCTTGACCTTGTTGCCTACATCGCCCGTCAAGGGGAGTAGGTTGCCGACGAAAGGATTGATAACCGAGTTGACCACTAGGCTTGCGCCTGCCGCCCCCGTGCCTTCCAGAGCCAGATTGACAACATCTTCGCCAAAAAGGTCTGGATTGCTAGGATTGGCCCGTGACTTAAATACCTGCCGAGCCATACTTTGGCCTCCTATCAGCCATTTTTAATTAAGGGAGACCGCAGGAAAACCAAAAGGGGACTAAACCAAATAGCTTTCCTACGGTTT
>JAUSEJ010000913.1 GCA_030650265.1 Dehalococcoidia bacterium
GAGATTTCAGAGGAGCCAGGCAATGAGTGGATTGGCATTAGGGATGACAATTCCCGGCAACAAATTCGCATTGACAGATCCCAGAACAAGATCGAGTTGACGACTCAAGGGGATGTCAAGATCGCAGGCAACAATATTCAACTCACCGCCACTTCCGCGGTCACCATAAAGGGATCGCAGGTCAGGCTCAACTAGGAGGACGCCATGCCGCAGCCGGCAGCAAAACAAGGAGACAGAGTTACAGGAGTTTGCAGTCATCTTATTCAGCCTCCGGGGCCGACGTCTCCTATGGTGACCCCTGGCCATGTCTTCAACGGCATTCTTAGTTCAGGATTAAGCACCGACGTGTTCATCGAAGGTCGACCGGCAGCGATCGTGGGAAGTGAGGCCATCAATACGCCCGTTCACATTCCAATCGGCGGGACATTTGTTAGCGTTCCTCTCGTGACCAATCGGGCAACCATCACCATGGGTAGTTCCAGTGTGTTCATAAATGGACGGCAAGCGGCGCGGGCGGGAGACAAAGCCCGGACTTGCGATGAGATCCAGATTCCTGGCACGGTTGTGGCCACTAGTACCGTGCTGATTGGGCCATAGGAGCAAAGCTAAATCTCTACTCGCTTCTGATTTGGGAGGTTTGAAAACTGTGCATATGGAAGATAACAAGAACTTTCTTGGGACAGGCTGGGCAGCCTTTCCGACCGGGGTTGACCGGGCACGCGGGGGCATAGCCATGGTCAGAGGGGTGACTGATATTGAGGAATCGATCCGCATCATCATCCGTACTGCGAAGGGAGAGCGTCGGATGCGGCCCGAGTTCGGTTGCTCGATTCACGACCTGGTTTTCGCTCCCAATAACGCAATGACTGCCAGCCTGGCCGCGCATTATGTGCAGCAGGCTCTCGGCCAGTGGGAGCCACGCATTGAAGTGCTGGAGGTGAAGGCCGAGGTTGATCCAGATGAATCAGCATGCCTGTTGGTTAGGATTCAGTACCAGGTGCAGGGCGTGAACGACGAGCGCAACTTGGTCTTTCCGTTCTATCGCATTCCTGGAGAGGAGTGAGGCGATGACATTACCTTCTCCCAACTTGGACGACCGCAAGTTTCAAGACCTGGTGGACGAGTGCAAACGAATGATTCCGAGGTACTGTCCGGAATGGACGGATCATAACGTGAGCGATCCGGGCGTTACCCTTATCGAGCTATTCGCCTGGATGGTTGATATCCTTCTGTACCGTCTGAACCGGGTGCCAGAAAAGAACTACATCAAGTTTCTGGAGCTGATAGGGCTGAGCCTTCAGCCTCCCCAACCGGCCAGGGCAGACATCACCGTCCGGCTCGCATCGGCCCTGACGGAATCCATCCAGATCCCTAAGGGCACTGAGGTAGCCACAATGCAAACCGAGACTCACGCGGCTATCACCTTCACGACCAACCGCGACCTCACCATTAGGGTACCCCATATGCTCCGTGCTCTGGTGACCAGAGATGAAGCGACTTTTTACGATTACGAACCGCTGACTAATCCCGCTAGTGATCTTGGCATTTTCGGCATTGAGACGGACCCGCAGGGTCAAGCGGTTGGAGCAAAACCCAATAGTGGTCTTTACTTGGGTTATACAGAGGATCTCGCCGGTCATGTGGTGGCCTTGGACCTGAAAGTACGCCGCGCCGAAGCCTTTGGCATCGATCCCCGCAACCCACCGTTCGTCTGGGAGTACTGGGATGGCTTCGAGGGGCGTTGGGAACCTTTGGGTCGGGATACGGGTGCCCTCGAGTCCGACGCCACGGACGGCATCGAACATGATGGCGCTGTCATCTTACACCTACCATTTACTGCGGCGCCAAGAGAGATAGGTGGTAGAGAGGCCTTTTGGATTCGCTGTCGCGCTACTGAGTTGCAGCCCGGGCAGCGACCCTACAGAGCATCGCCCCGCATCCGCGGTATCGAAACTCGGAGTATCGGTGGTACAGTTCCGGCTCATCATGCAGTCAGAGTTCAGAATGAGACTCTAGGCGTCAGCGACGGCACATCCGGCCAAGTGTTCAAGCTGCAATACTTCCCGGTGCTTCCCAGAGAGGCGGGCGAGACCATAGAGGTCAGGCAAGAAGATGGAATATTCGTGTCATGGCAAGAGGTGGAGAGCTTCGGCTCGTCTGATCATGGAGAACTCTGCTATACACTTGATAGTGTGAGCGGTGAGGTGCGCTTCGGGCCTACCATGCGTCAGCCTGATGGTCGCGAACGCGCCTACGGACAGGTACCCCCTTTGGGGAGCGCCATTCGTTTCACAGCCTATCGCGTCGGCGGAGGGTTAGTGGGCAATGTGGGCAAGGGGGCGATTAGAGTCCTCAAATCGTCAATACCTTTTGTCGACTCCGTAACCAATCGCCGGGCCGCCGTAGGGGGAACGGAGCCGGAGAGCCTGGAGCACGCTGCAATGCGCGCTCCTCAATTGCTCCATGCCCGTACCAGAGCGGTTACTGAGGAGGATTTTGAGTACCTCGCACGACAGGCTTCACCGGCAGTAGCCCGGGCTCGCTGTTTTGCCGGAGAGCGCGCTGGAGCTCAACCTGGCACAATCCGCCTTCTTATCGTGCCTGCGGTTGGTCTCGTAGATGGCCCGATTTACCCATCACAACTGGTGCTTTCGCCCCGGTTGCGTCAGGAAGTTCAGAGCTACTTGGATGAACGCCGACTTCTAACGACCATCTTGACTATTGCTGAGCCCCGCTACCTTTGGGTCTCCGTGGAAACTCACATTCGAGCCAGAGCGCGGGCCGATGTCAACAAAGTGCGTGCGGAAGCGGAGAGGCGCCTGTATCGGTACGTCAACCCGATCAGTGGGGGGCCCGACGAGGATGGCTGGCCTCTAGGGAGAGAGCTGTTTGTCTCCGAGCTGTATTCGCTTCTCCAAGGTATTCCCGGGGTGCAATATGTGCAGGACTTGAGTATATATCCGATAGATCCGACGACCCGTGCCCGTGGTGTAGCGATAACACAGGTTACGCCACAGCCCGACGGT
>JAUSEJ010000925.1 GCA_030650265.1 Dehalococcoidia bacterium
GTCGAGGGTCAGGAGGTGACTACTATTGAAGGCCTGGCCGGGTGGTCGGGTCTGCATCCGATCCAGCAGGCTTTCCTCCGGAATGATGGCTACCAGTGTGGTTACTGTTCGCCCGGATTCATCATCGCCGCCAAAGCGCTGTTGGACCGTGAGCCCGATCCCTCGGAGGAGCGGATTCGCTTCTGGCTGGCCGGCAATCTCTGCCGCTGCACGGGCTACGACAAGATCGTGCGGGCCGTTCAAGATGCTGCCACGTCCTTCCGAGAAGGACGGAAGTCAGGCAAGAAGAAGGAGGAGGCGAGGGTATGACCGGGGCAGAAGAAAGGGGTACGACTGTCGCTTCCCCGGCGGCAGACTATAAGGTGATTGGCACCCGTCCTGTGAGGTCTGATGGTACGGATAAGGTAACCGGGAGGGCGACATTCGGCGCTGACATCAAGCTGCCAGGGCTGCTTCAAGCTAGGTTTCTGCGAAGCCCCTATGCCCATGCCAGAATCAAATCCATCGACACCAGTAAGGCTGAGGCGTTGCCAGGAGTAATGGCCGTGATTACCGCCGCCGATATCTGGGATCTCGACCGGAAAAGCGCCCGGCGAGAAAATGGTGTCGTCGCCGATCGCTACCTCGGCGAACTCGAAGATGGGGAAGAAGACTCCGATGAAGTGCCCGCCCTGGTGGACGCCGACCTAAAGTTCCTTCGTGACCACTATCTGGCCAGCGACAAGGTCCTCTTCCGCGGCCATCCAGTAGCGGCGGTGGCTGCCATCGATCAATTCATTGCCGATGAAGCAATCGAGTTAATCAAGGTCGAATACGAGGAGTTGCCCCTGGTGTTAGACTTCCTCGAGGCCATGAAAGATTCGAGCCCGCTCCTGCACGATAACCTTTACACCGTTTCTCTGGGAAAGCCGGGCGAAAAGCCCAGCAATATTTCTCAGTACTTTCAGCACTTGAAAGGCGACCCGGAGCGGGGTTTGGCCGAAGCTGACGTAGTTGTCGAGCGAGAGTTCCGCACGGTGATGGTCCATCCGGGATATATCGAGGCGCATGTGACCACGGCGTTCTGGTCGCCCGAAGATAGTCTTACGGTCTGGTCAGGCCATCAAGGTCATTTCAGGGTCCGCGACGAACTGGCAGAACTCCTGAATCACCCTCTATCGAAAGTGAAGGTCATACCAACCGAGACCGGCGGCGCGTTTGGCGGCAAAGTAACGACCTACGTTCAGCCGATCGCGGCGCTTCTATCGCGCAAGGCCGGAAGGCCGGTCAGGTTGGCCCTGAGCAGGCAGGAAACTCTTGAGGCGACGGGTCCCGCCATAGGCTCTTACATAAAGCTGAAAGTTGGCGCCACCCGGGACGGAAGGCTGACGTCCGTGGTCGCCTATGTCGTGGTTGAAGCGGGTGCTCTCCCGGGTGCATCGATTGGCATCGCCAAGACCATGTTCGGCGCTTACGACGTGCCCAACGGAAGGATCGACCACTATGAAGTGGTGGTTAACAAGCCAAAGTCTGGCCCCTATCGAGCGCCAGGCTCGACCCAGGCTACCTTCGCCGCGGAATCCGTAATCGACGAGATCTGTGAACAGATTGGCATGGAGCCGATGGAGTTTCGCCTGAAGAACGCCGCCAGCGAAGGCACAAGGAGTCTTTCCGGCCAGGTATATCGTCGAATCGGTTTCAGTGAAACCATGCAGGCCGCCATGGCCCACGAGCACTATCTGGCGCCACTGGGCGGTCCCAATCGGGGACGCGGTGCAGCCGTTGGCTATTGGGG
>JAUSEJ010000926.1 GCA_030650265.1 Dehalococcoidia bacterium
ACCGTCGCCGGTGCTGTTTTTGGCCGTAAAGTTCCGAATCTTGCTCACGTCGATGGGCGTCAGCGACCCGAACTGATCCGAGTGACCGAAGCCACCGGTGGCGATGACGATTCCTTTTCTGGCCTCGACGAATTTCTGGCCTTCCGGTCCCGCAATCTTCAGCCCGACCACTCTGCCAGCCTCGCCGGTTACCAGTCGCTCGCCCTTGGTGTCGAATTGCAGCCGCGCTCCCGCTTGCGTAGCGCTGGCGGCGAGAAGGCTCATGGTCTTACCCATGCGGGCGATATGGGCGCGGGGCACGCTCATCCCGGCGGCCACCACTACCGAGCGGAATTCGATGCCTTTACTCTTGAGCCAGTAATAGGTATCGAGTTGCAGCTCGATGAACGTTTTTACTAGCGCCAAGTCGTTTTTGGCGCGGCCAACCTTGATAAGGTCAGAGAAGAAAAGGTCGCTGGAGTCCTCAATGCCCCGCTCCGCCTGGAGATCCGTGCCGGCGAAGCTTATGGCGCCGCCCGAGATCACGGTGGCCGATTTGAAGGGGTTTCTCTCCTTCTCCACCAGCAGAGTCTCGGCGCCGGCGCCAGCCGATTCTATAGCCGCCGAAATGCCGGCAGCCCCGGCGCCCAGTATCACGACGTCCGCTGTGATGTCCCACTCCGGTACCGCGTTTATGAGCATCCTCAACCTCCAGATTCCTCGAAACTTCGCGAACGACACAGGCATGTTACCACGGAACGAGTTGTTACGAAAGAGCCGGCGCTACACTCCGACAGGAATAGACATGACTGCCCACTTGTTGTATGATCTGACCACACCTGTTAACGATAAACTCCGCTCGTACTTGTTTACCGCATGTCAGCGCCATGGCAAGGACCAAGAGCAAACTGCCCCACTACAGGCATTATGACACTCGTGTCAAGTGCCATCTGCGAGGATTTCCTGCGAGTTTTAATTCAACTCCCCAGGTCAATAGCCCAAGAACCTCCTCGGCAAATCAACCAAGCACGCCTCGATTGATCGCTCGCTAACGCCCGCCTCTCGCAGCTTTGGAATGAAATCGGTCATGATGTACTCGTAGCCCAATTGCCCCCGGTTCTCTATTGCTTTGACCAGTTCGGGGGAAGCGCCATAATACTGGCTCGTCATGTCCTGAGATAGCATGACTTGGGAGGCATAGCCAGCGGCAATTGCGCTCATGGCCACTCCGCGTCTGATCTCATCTGGCATGAAGACCCCGTAGCCAATTCTGTCGAGGCCGACGTTGGCTCCTCGTTTCAGAATGTCGAAGTGGTAGCAAAGGTCACTGTTGCCACAGGAATGTCCTATGATAACGCGCGACAAGTCGGCTCCCTCCTCCTCAAAGATGTCGACCTGCTCCTTGCCCATCGTCCCACCGTCTGTGTGTGTGAGGATCGGGGCGCCAGTCCTCTTGTGGGCCCGGGCGGCAGCGCGAAGCGCCTTCTCCTCGTGTAGGCCGATGCGTCCGAGGCCCGTCGCCACCTTGATGACGCCAGCTCTGACGCTGGTTCCCCTCATGCCTTCGGTTAGCTCCCAGACCATCCAGGCCGCGATCTCATCGATTCCCCGCAATCGGAAGTAGGATGGGAATCCCGACTCTTCGTTCAGAAGGCCCGTCGAGGCGATAATCCTCACGCCGCTTCTCTTGGAGGCCTCGGCCATGAACGCTACGTCGCGTCCGTGTTCGATAACGGTGGCGTCGACGATCGTTTTCACGCCGTACTCGGGAAGCACCGCCAACTGGCGCGAGACCGACTCAAGGTCACGCTCCCGATCGTGGTTGTTTCGGGCATCCAACTCCCACCCTTCCTTAAAGAGGACTAGATGCTCGTGCATCAGGACCCGTCCCAATTGGCTGACGGGGATGGGACCGAGGACCGTGTTAACCTCCGTCATTACGATTACCCCCTCTGAGATTTTTCTCGGGATCGTATACACTACCTCTGATGCGGGCGGCTTACACTATGGCAACAGGGGTGATTGGGCTGCCAGCGCCGCCCGTGAGATTCAATGGGGCGATCACCAACAGGGAGTCGTATACCCGATCCGCCGCCAGCGCGTCGAGGTCCAAGTTCTCCATCAGGTAGATGCCAAGATCTCGAATAGCTCCTAGATGAACCGGAATTTGAACGTTGGCCTTGCTGGCTATGACCTCAGCTGCGCCATTGTCCACGCCCACGGCCGCGATGTCGTGCTATTTCAGCCAGGGCAGCGTGGAAGCATCAATGCTGGCTCTCCTTGGTTAAACAGGTAGCGGTCCTCCTCGAAGACCCGCAACCAGCCAGTGCGCACCAGAAGAATCTCGCCAGATTGCACTGTAGACCCCTGCGCTGACGGCTGACCGCTACCTAAAACGCCTTGTGGATCTTCGCCTCGAGCTCCTGCGAATGCTC
>JAUSEJ010000931.1 GCA_030650265.1 Dehalococcoidia bacterium
GACCTTGCCCGCCAATCTTTCGAACTTCTGCTCGACCTCTTCTCGCGTAAGCGGGAAATCGGCGCTGCCCCTGGCGCTCAGGCGCGACGCTTCTAGAAGGCGTCCGTCTTTCAACTTCACTTCAAGCCTGATATAATGGCGCTGGGCCGGCCCGCGGGCGTCCATGTCAGGATCAACGATAACCGCCACGCGCCCGGCAAGGGCGACAAGTTCTCCGTCCCGGATCCGCTCCTCCGTGAACTGATCGACAAAGGCCTCGCCGGTGGCAATAGTGACCGCGGCGATATACGGCAGGTTCATTTGCGCCGTAGTCACACTGTCGGGGGCATACGGCCAGCCGACGTGTTCAAAGGTCGCAGACGATGTGAAGACCCTGACTGCCTCTATGTCATCAGGGCGCAGGCCGTATAGATTCCGCAGTTCGACCAGGGCATCGATGGCCGTATGGCAACTGCCATTGGTTGAGTAAGGCTTGAAGCCGACCGTGTTGATCTCCCAGGTTTCGCCGAGGCCGGCGATTAGCTTTTCGCGATCGAAGCTGGGGGAGAAAGTGGTGCAATAGCCGCCGTACTCGTACTCGAACAGCCCGGTGATGCCGGTATAGCCGCGCCTGGCCAGAAAGGCGGCATAGACGCCGCTCTGGGCAGCGCGCCCGGCATGAAAACGTTTGACCATCGAGGAGTATTGGGAGGACATCAGGCCGGAAGCCTGCGTGCCCGCAATGCCGAAAGCCTGCTGCATGAGATCGGGGGCCAAACCAAGCACCGAGCCAGCAGCGGCGGCCGCGGCCAGGGTGCCATGCGTGCCCGTCGGATGCCAGCCCTGAAGAAGATGGGCCGTGCCAAGACACATGCCAACGCGGGCGGCCACCTCGTAGCCGGCCACCATGGCGGTCAAGAAGCGCTTGCCCGAGATACTTCCCAAGCGCTCTGCCACGGCAAGAGCGGCAGTGGCAGTGACCGAACCAGGATGAACGATCGACTGCTTGTGGAGGTCGTCGAGTTCGAATCCGTGTACCATGCTGCCGTTGACCAAAGCGGCGCCCGTCGGAGAAGCCTTGGCCGACAGCCCCCATAGTGTGCAGCCGCTGCCGCCTTCGATGTCGACCACGCAATTGGCCAGTATCTGTGACCAGGGAAGCGTCGAGCCGAAGAGCCCGCACCCGAGCGTGTCTAGCAAACAGAGCTTAGCATTATCGATTACGCCCGAAGGCAAATCGACGAAGTCGAGGGATGCAGCGAAGGTAGCCAGCTTGCGCGTGTATTCGTCCACTGTACCTCCAAGTTCTGCTATATCTTTGTATTCTGTTATTGAAAAGCTAAGCTTTGGGCAATAAAGCTAGCAACCAGTGAGGTTTCTTAACCTCTTGGGTCGATTCCGCAAGGATTTCATCTCGCTTCTTGGCCAAGTGGGCAACTAAGGATCCTAAGGATCCTATTGCCTCAGACTCCGACCCACCGACGCCGCAGTAGTTTGCATCCTGCCTCAACGATACGCGGAAAACCAAGTCACCAATGCCGACGAGTTGGAGTTGTTGTATGTCGACCTGTATCTCTTTCGCTGGTTTAGGCAATCCCCATTGCGCAAGCTCACCATGTGTCAAAGTTCTCGGCTCCGCTTTCGAGCGGTTCCAACTGATCTCCGGCATGTCTTCGGGAAGTCTAACTCTCGTATAGAAGCGAGCCAGTGCTTGGCCGAAATGCTCGATATAGGGAGATCGCAGGCCGAGCCTTGGCTTAGGCTGGAAAGCATCAAACTCGTCCCACGATACGCTTAGCTTTTCATCGAAGTTTACCAACCGTGTCGCTCTAGCAGCCTCTAATTTTGAGCCCTGCCAACCCGGCAACAAATAGAGGCTTGCCGAGTGCCCCTGTCTTATCCCTTCAAGGTGATTCAAAAGGATACCACTTGGAGGGATCGAAAGAGATCATGAGCTAGAACCGATCTCCAGGTCTGAGCTCTCTTCGCCGTATTACCCTCAAGTTAGTCTGAACAATTCTTCCGTGAGGTTGGTAAGGACGGGCATTGTTTGCAGCTTCAATAAATTCAAGGGTTGGAACATCGGTTTCAGCCACAACCAATGGCTCCAATCCGCGTGCGCCTCGAATCGGACACACACCCTCGGTCGAAAGAGCGTTCATCGGAGTTTCCATGTCACTGCTAGAATCTGCTGACCCGCAGGTGTTATTGAGTTGTTCCAGGATCACTTCCACAGGCGCTACTCCTCGCTTCGCCATCTCACTAGCCAGATGACTGCGCACAATATCCAGCGCTACTCTTCGATAGAGCGCTGCAAGACGAAGAACCTCGCACGGTGGAACGAGCTTCTCCCCCCTTCCCAGACCGCGTTTAACATAGCTGACACGACCATCGCTTGCGCGTTTGCTTAGCGTAGAACGATCCAGTCTTAACAGCGCTGCAGCCACGGCAAGACATGGCCAAGCGTTTTGATCTTCCAGGACGTTGGTGTCAGTATCCGCTCGCCACATAGCCTTCCTCACAGCGGATGATGTTTCCTCAATACCAAATATACTATCCTTCATTCAGTCT
>JAUSEJ010000934.1 GCA_030650265.1 Dehalococcoidia bacterium
CTCGTTGAGTTGATCCTGATTGTGCCATCGGCTGTACATGCCGGCAAACTCTTCCTTCCGAGTCCAATCAGGATTCCCCATTGCATCGCAGAGCGCCCGCCATTCCTCCTCGCTTCCCACGGCAATGGCGATCCACGAGTCATCTCCTTTACAGGGGTAAACATCGTGAGGGGCCATTATGCCATCACGATTTCCCATTCGTGGGGGGACCCGGCCGTTCATCATGTAATCCATTACACCTTCAGGCTGCAAGCAGATGGTCGATTCCCACTGGGAGAGATCGAGGTATTGGCCTTCACCGGTTTCCCTGCGGTGATTGAGGGCAGCCAAGATGTAGAATGCCGTATGCAGGGCGGCGAGGGGGTCAGCATAGGAGATGGGGAGAGGCATTGGTGGCCCTCCCACATAACCGGTGAGCGAGGCAAGCCCGCTTAGAGCGACCTGCGGTGCTCCGTAGAGAACGAAGTCGCGGTCGGGGCCGAACGCTCCCGTGCCAGACATGGAAACATAGATAATGTCTGGCCTGACTTCCTTCAGGATCTCGTAGTCGAGGCCGAAGCCTTTCATAACTCGAGGAGCGAAATTCTCGATAACGACGTCGCTTACGGCGACCACTCTCTTGGCTATTTCCATCGCTCTAGGATTGCTCAGATCGAGCGTAACACCCAGCTTGGACATGGCTATGTGGTTGAAGTAGCCGGACTGATCTGGACTTGGCTGGCCAAAGGCAAATGGCTTCCGCTCCAGAGCGTCAGTGTTCTGCCACTCCACGTAGGCGGCATGCACAGGGGGGTCGGCGTAGGCGATAGGTTGAAGGATGCGAGTTATGTCGATGCGTCTCTTCGACTCGAACTCGATCACCTCGGCCCCCATCATGGCGAGTTGGAAGGTACAATACGGCCCTGCCCACACCCAACTGAAATCGGCCACCCGAATCCCGGCCAGCGGCTTGTCCATCGTATTTTCTCCCGTTAGGTAGCCATCAGCTATCAGCTATCAGCGGTCAGCCTATCGGGGGCGTGCCTTTTCAAAGTCCCGCACTCCTGCGCCTGGCTGAGCCGTTATGTACCTAGATTATTCCCGCCTGGGCGAGCTTGGCCAGGTCCTCCCGGCTATGG
>JAUSEJ010000938.1 GCA_030650265.1 Dehalococcoidia bacterium
GCCGTCGATAGCTACGCCCTCGCTGCCCCGCGGTCGAGTTGGGGAGGAACTGGGGGTGAAGTATCTAGTCAAGGCAGCGGAGAGATGGTCGGGATTGAGCTTACTAAACAGGCGTTGGATAGTCGACTGATGTGGAGTAACGCCGTCGGGGAAGCCCAGAATCAGCAAGAGATCAGGATACTGAGAGGCGCCCCATTGGGCGATGGCCAGCTCTGAGAGGTGGTTGGATAGAATCGCTGCTGTTGCCAAAGCGAGGATTGCTGTCAAGCCGAAACGAACACCTTGGCGACGACGGGGATCGGTAACAGAGGCGAAGACGGAGAGTAAAACACTAGGCGGAACAGTGATTGAGGCAGGCGGGGCAACGGCGCCTTCAGACACATTTGCCACAGTAGCGGTCGAGGTAATATACTGCATTGGGCTCTCCTTGATAGATTGGTTTGTTTGATCGCTATCATCCTATCAAGAAAGAGCCTTTTGTCTAGCCCCAATTAGAACGCATAAGCCCTGCGACCGGTAATGTTCTAAGGATTGTGTCAATCTCGTTGGCGGCATATCAGGTGGCTGCCAGTTCGCTGCCCAGCACCTCCAACCAATCATCCCCTTGTGGGATGAGCATCTCGCCCGCTTGCATCAGGATTAGGTAGACCCGCACTTCTAGCCCAGCGTCGCAATGGAAGAGCACCACTTGGCGCACCATCCGGCGCAGCGTCCGATTCAGCCGTTCGAGCGCACTCGTCGTCCGTAAATAGCGCACCTCCCAAGCCTCACCCCGCGCTCTCGCCGCCGCCAGCACCTCCAGATACTCAATCGTCTTCTCGAAGTCCCGCAATAGGGTTGCTACTGCCTCAGGCTCCGTCTCCTGCCATTTGGCGACAAACTGGTCTCGCCGCCGCAGAATCTCCGCCCGGTCCTGCCCTTCGTAGATAGACGCCGCTTCCTTCACCACCTGCTCCCGCTGCTTCTGCTTATCTTCCTTCGATGCCGCCAGCGATGCTTTCACCGCCTTCGCCACATTGCGCAACTTGTGGAAGACACACCGTTGGTGACGGACCCCCGGCCCAAGGTCCACTAACCCCAGAGCCGCAGCCAAACCCTCACTACCATCACTCACGATCAGCCGTAACCCCTTCTCGGCCGTCAAACCCCGCTGCCGCAATCGCTCCAGCAGCCGTTCCCAGCTTGCCTCATCTTCCTGCTCGGCCCGCTCCCAGTCCAGAACCCACCAATCCCCTGTAGCCGGGTCGACCCCGTAGGCCACCAACAGCCCGACCTTCTTGCGCTTCACTCTCGGTTGGTTGCGCCCCTTGCCGTCCACGAAGCGTTCCCCGGTGGGCTCCATTACCTTCACCCATAGCCCGTCCACCAGAACCACCGGCGGAATCCGCTCCAATGCCCCCTTGTGGAAAGCCTCTACCAAACGACTCACTTCCAGCACCCGGCCATTGATCGTGCTCTTGGCTAAAGGTGCACCGTTAGCCGGGGCAGTCACCGCCCCAACCTGGCGCAGCGTTAGCCCCAAGGCCACCGCCTCCAACAGGCGCATCGTCGCCTCTGGGCTCACACGCTGGTATGGCGCAAAGACGGAGAAACTCACGTCCACTGTCCCGCCACAAGCACAACGTAAGCGGGGTACGCAAAACTCGATGACTACACCATCTGTCACCAAGCTGCGGGAGTAAGTGCCATTGCGCCGAAACCACCCCCGATACTTCCGCTGGCAGCGGTCACAGCAAGCATTCACTTCGACTGGCGCCCTTCGATCACCCCACTGATGGGGTTCCCGTCCTAGCAGTTCCTGCATCTCACTGTTGAGCAGCATCTCGATGAACGCCTTGGCCAGAGCAATCCACTGCGCAATCCATTGCTCCTGCCGTTGGAGCACGCACGCTCGGCGTTCGGTCTTCGTCAAGCGGTCCGTCTTCTTGTGCTTGCGGCGGCGAGGAAGATGTGATACCCTTTGTCCCATCAGGCGGCCCTCCTTCCGGCCCAAGATCTCTCATCTTAAGCTTACAGGAGAGCTGCCTGATTGTCACCCCCCTCAAATTGACACAATACTCCGTACACTACCTACTCGTCGCCGAACTCTCTTTCCCAGCCCTCTTGGCTCTTCTTCCCCTTACTCTGCCCGTTCCCCCCGGCACTCCCCCGTCGCCCAAGAGACACTACCTTTCCCAGTACGTCTATCTTGGCTACCAAGACCTTCTTGCCCACAAGACCCTCTGGTTGGTCCTCTCCCCCTTCGACCTCGCCCTTCGTCTCATCGATTTCAGCTCCTTGGAAGGGCCTTTGGCTCACAAGGTCTATTCCTCTTCCGCCAAAGGACAGGTCCCTTTCCATCCCGTCTCCATGTTTCTCCTCTTCTCTTGGCGAATTCTCAACACCTGGAATCGCTCCCAGTCTCTGCGCAATCTCGCCAATCCTCTCTACGCCGACTACTGCCAACGCTTTGGCTTCAGCAAAGGAAACTACCCCACCGAAGGCGGTCTCCGCCATTTCGAAACTAAGCTCGGCTCTGGCTCTGCCAACGACCTCATCGCCCAAACTGTAAAGTTGGCCCAAGCCGCTCACTGCCTCTCTCAACAAGCCACGGAGCATGGCATCTTGACCACGGACGGCATGATTCATGACGCCGCCTCTCATATGCACTGCCAGTCGGTGGGTGAGGACTGCTACAAGCCAGCGCCAAGGCCTTGTAGAGCAAAAGAAGAAAAGGCACGGCAGGGCTGTGACTGCGACGAGATAGCCTGCGCCGAGGTCTGCAAGCAGGCCACTCCCCGCGACCCTGAGGCTCGCTTCATCGTCTATCAAGGACACAACCAAACGGATAGCCCCAATGCCCTCCGACCAGAAACCACACCCCCTTCTTCAGAGAAGGCCAAGCCTCTCATGGGAAAGCCCCGCTACGGCTATCGTAGCGTCTGCGAAAGACTCGTCGACCCTCTGTTCCGGACCAGTTGGGTACTGGCCGACGAACTCCTTCCCGCCACCGCTCCCGAGGATCAATCGGCCACTACTCTCCTGAAAGAGGTGGTCTCAGACTATGACTGGGTGAAATGGGAATTCGCCGTAGCTGATGCCGGGGAAGGCAGGGAGCCTTTCCTCAGCACCGCCTATAGTTTGGGACTCAGGCGAGTAGTGGGACTGCGAGCCGACAAGGGCGACAGCGACCCCCAGATACAGGCCCTCCGCGGCTACGACAACAAAGGAATTCCTCTCTGCCAGCATGGCTATCGACTCCATCCCAACGGCTGGGATGAGGAACGCCAGCGTCACAAGTGGTGCTGCCAGCGCACCTGTGAGCGGGAAACGGAACGCCTCGCACCAGATTGCCCTTACCGATACAACCAGAGCAAGAACGGCTTGGTAAGAAATGTCGGACCGTCTTTCTCTGACGGCAGCACTCGGCTAGCTCGCGACGTACCCTATGGTTCCCCTCTCTGGGATCAACTCTATGGTCGGGGGCGCAATGCCGCCGAGGAACGCAACTCCCAATTCGAGAAACTGGGACTCAAACGAATGCCGGTGTATGGCAAGCCACGGGTGAGGGCGACGGTGACCGTGGTCGATATCTGGGCAAACCTGTTGACCATAATGCGCTTGGTACGAGAAGCGGTAACGGCGGCAAATGGCCCGTCGCCGCCATCGCATAACGCCCAACCCAACTGATCAAGCTAACGTGAAAACGCTGCCGGGTGAAGGTAAGACTCTCCTTCCACAGGAAACACCTTCCCCTGCTTGAACGCGTCTTGGTCAAGGCAAGCGAAGATAGCCAAGGCGCTCAAGAACCGACGCCCAACGATCCCATGGGCGAAAAAGCCTGTAAGCCTCTTGCCCAACCCATTTGCTTCGAATACAAACCAACGATCCTGCTAGCGGTAGACTGTCATCAACCCAACCTCGAACCAGTTCTAATGCCTAATCACGCTCCACCGCCCCCTTCATTTGCTTCGAAGTCCCGACCTTGGCTCAGGGCTTATGCGTTCTGTTTGTTCTAAACGTTGATGCCGGTAAGAAGAGCGACGGCCTGTTGCGGATGACAGCTATTGAAGCGAAGGCGCTGGGCGATTGTTCGACATCCGTTTTGGTGCAGGAGATTGAGGGCCATGTCCCGTATCAGGGCCATTACGGAGGGACCTTCCCCCATATGAATGAGACTGCGGTCTTCCCCTAACGTCACGTCCTTGACGTAGTGCAGGCCGTTCTCGATCTGCCAGTGCCCCCGCTTGAGTTCGAGTAAGCGGGCGGCATCGGCTACC
>JAUSEJ010000939.1 GCA_030650265.1 Dehalococcoidia bacterium
TGGCAGTGCGGCAGGCGACTGGTGAACTGAGCCGGTTTTCCCAGCTTCCGTTTGTCACTGATGCCGAGATGATTGCTATTTTGGGCACAGAGGTGGCCCTCGCAATCGCCCGACTTGACGAACAGAACGTCGCACAAGGGACATGCAGTGTCTGCCGGGGCCTGTGCTGTAATCAGATGCGATGCGAGATATTCGCGCCCGAGTTCGGCCAATGCCCCATTTTCACAGTCAGACCGATCCTTTGCCGTTTCAACTTCTGCTACCGCTTCGGCAAGGCAAATGCTGGCGTCGCGAAAGAACTTACAGCGATTGCGGCAGATGTCGTGGTCTTGGTCTCTGCTGGTTCTCAGGAAGCGGCGTCTTTCGATCTCAACGTTTCACTCTATGGAGAGTGCCGGCTGGCGGACGAAGCCCTATCAGAGAACCTCTTGCCGCTTACACGAGTGATGGCATTAGCGAGAAAGGGCGATATCTCGTGGACAGAAGCCGAAAACCTTCTGCATGCAGAGGTGACGGCCTATCGTCAGAAGAGGAAACTGCTTCCCGTAACTCGCGAACGCGCCGCCGCTCTGGCCTTCTTCCGACGGACACCGCTATGACTAGCGAAGGCAAAATCAGGGACGTCGTGATCGTTGGGGGTGGCCCGGCAGGATCGACCCTTGCCCGTGAACTTGCTGCCAAAGGCGTAGACGTGTTGCTGCTGGAAAAGTCCAAGCTCCCAAGAAACAAGACCTGTGCCGGAGGAGTCACCGCCAGAGCAGCGGCGCTGCTTCCTTTCGACTACTCATCAGTCGTCGAAGATACTATCTATCGTGCCCGGGTAAGCTACAGGCTTGAAAGGCATCTGGTGAGGGACACCAACCGACCCCTGACCTATACGGTAAGCCGCGACCGATTCGATCATTTGTTATGTCAGGAAGCAATTCGCCAGGGAGCCGAAGTAAGGGACGGCGAAAAGGTGACGACCGTCATACAGCGGGAAGGGTTCGTCGAACTATCGGCTACCTCCGGGGAGTTTAGCGGGCGCGTTGTCGTAGGCGCCGACGGGCCGATGAGTGTTGTTGCGTCCTCGTTGCGAATGAAACGACATGTACGGGTACATTGGGGCTTGCAGGCAGAAGTTCGAGCAGACCACATTCAACTGGCGCCGTGGGCAGGTTCGGTGGGGTTGGATTTTGGGCGCATACCGACAGGCTACACCTGGCTATTCCCGAAGTGGGGACACGTATCGATCGGAGCGGGCTCTCCGCCTCATTTGGCCAGGAATCTGAAACGTTACGTGCGGGAACACGTTGCGGCCATGGGATTCTCCGAAATTGACGTAATCTCCATGAAGGGACACTGCATGCCTGTTCGCCTGGGAAAAGGCCGGATCGTCGAGGGGCGGGTCCTGTTGCTTGGAGACGCCGCAGGGCTGATGGACCCTTTCACCGGCGAGGGAATATATGCAGCTATGAGAAGCGCCTCACTCGCTTTGCCGGCAGTAATACGCGGCCTGAACTTCGGGCCGGATATTCTTGTTGAATACCAGCGGAGCGTCGACAAGGAATTGATGCCCGAAGCCGCACTGGCCATGGGTTTATCCAGATTGTGCGCATTGGCTCCGAGGATGATTTACGATAGGTTCGACCGGGACATCCGGGTGTGGAACGCCTTTTGCAGGCTCTTGCGCGGCGAAACCACCTACTCTTACCTCGTTAGCCGGATGGGACTGATGAAGTACGTTTTGAAGTTATCCGCGCTCTGATTTCCGGGGAGGGTCAGACGCCACTGGTTTCAGCAAAAAGATCTGGACTGAGGTGTTGAGAACAACTATCGTTACCGAAACATAGCGAGAAACATTGTACGTTCTCGTTAAGAGCCACCCTGAAGGTCTTGGCCTGACGGGAGAAGCCTCCGTAAGTTGCGACCAAGTATGCCGGGCAGAAGAAAGCTATTGAGGCCATCGGCCTCGCACGAAAACGTGACATTGGTGGGCCCGACAGGGTTCGAACCTATGACCAATCGGTTATGAGCCGACCGCTCTGCCACTGAGCTACGGGCCCGAATGAGCAGGGCAATTGTAGCGTATTATGACGGGGCAAAACAACCTTTGGGGGGACTGAAGCGATAGCTGGGTCAGGCATTACGACTGGGGCCTGATCATACAGCAGAAGCAGGAAGTACCCCTGGAGAGACTCGAACTCTCGCTACCGGCTTCGGAGGCCGATGCTCTATCCACTGAGCTACAGGGGCCTGTAGGGATATTCTACCCCATTTCCGCTTTGGTTGGCGAAAACTTTCCGGAAAGCTTTCAGAACTTCTGTAACCTCAATCCTTCATAAGTCCATTTTCGAACCCAGCTAGGCGGCTTCTATGTTGTTCGGGCTCCACTTTTGGGCGACCGCCTGCGATTCAACCATGTGAACAGGGCAGGAATAAGCAATCCGGCAGCAACCGCGATGGCAAACACAACTCCCCCTGGCAGGTGTATCCTTGACTCGACGAACTTGTCCTCCAATGCCATGCGAATGCCGGTAAAGCAGATTGCCGCGGCGCCTACAAAGACAAGCCACTTGAACTTGTCGATGAGCATCGAGATGGCCCCGCCTGTGGTCATCAATAGAGGCATGCTGATCAAAAGCCCCGCAATCAGAAGGACGTAGCTGCCGTGGGCCGCGCCGGCTACCGCTATCACGTTGTCGATACTCATCATGAAGTCGGCAGTCAGAATAAGAACGAT
>JAUSEJ010000941.1 GCA_030650265.1 Dehalococcoidia bacterium
CACCTTCTTCTGCTGCGTAGAAGCAGGCAAAGTGATGATCGAGCAGAAGAAAGGCAAGATCATTAACATTGCTTCGGCGGGCGGACTGGTGGCCTTGCCTCGCCTCTCTGCCTATTCGAGTTCCAAAGGTGGCGTGATTCAGGTAACAAGAGCCCTGGCGGTTGACTGGGCGCCATATAACATTCAGGTAAACGCCATCGCTCCCGGCTGGGTGGCCACCGAATTTACCCAGGGACTGCGGGACAACGAGTCCATCTACAACGAACTGGCCGGTAGGACGCCTGCCAAGCGCTTTGGCCAACCGGATGAGATGGTCGGGGCCGCCCTCTACTTTGCCTCCGAGGCGTCCAACTATACCACCGGCGCTGTCCTCGCCATCGATGGCGGGTTAACAGCCTGGTAGCGGAGGATCACATGGACAAAGACCCGAAAGACCACGCCGTGGCGGGAAAAGGACAGGACCTGCAAGTTACCCGCGAGGGACTTGAAGAATGGGAGCGAGGCACGCTGCGAAAAGCCCTGGAGCGTACACCCGACCGCGGCCCTTTGTCACCTCCCCAATCAAGCATCCCGGTGAATCTCCTATACACGCCACTTGACCTCGAAGGGCGCGACTACGTGCAAGACATCGGCTTCCCCGGCCAGTACCCTTATACCAGGGGACTCTACCCGGTCGGCTATCGCTCTCAATTGTGGAACAAACAGCAATTCGCCGGATACGGCACACCGGAAGATGCAAACAAACGATACAAGTACCTGCGGGAGCAAGGTCAAGAGGGTTACTTTGGCCGGGCCATGGTCAACATCGCCTTCGACCTGCCCACAATCTATGGTCACGATTCGGATGATCCCGTGGCCGAAGGAGAGGTGGGAAAGTGTGGGGTCGCCATCGATTCCCTTATAGATATGGAGGCCCTTCTCGACGGCTTTGACTTGCAGCAGACCTTCACCAGCATGGTGATAACCGGGCCATCCATCGCCCTGCTCGCTATGTACATCGCTTGCGCTGAGCGCCAGGGGGTGCCGATTGAGAAGCTTTCGGGGGTCATGCAGAACGATCCCTTAAAAGCCTACATTGCCTCCAAGTTCTACGTCTTTCCTCCTCGCAAGGCCGTGCGGATTAT
>JAUSEJ010000944.1 GCA_030650265.1 Dehalococcoidia bacterium
CTTGCAAGGTACTCGGCGAGATGATGGCCTCGCGGTAAGGCTCATCTGGTCTTTCGCTGCGAAACAGTGCGACGCGAATAGGCAATGCCTGATTTGCTGGCAAGACTAGTCTGACGGACCACGTTTCGTCTGGATCTAGCTCAATGACGTCCCATCTGCGGATAAGCTCTTTATTGCTCTCAACCGACAACGAGTAGGTCGTTGCAGCGTTTTCCTGATTGCCAATGCCAAGCTGAATAGTGTAGGCATCTCTGGTTGCGGTTGGAACGGCCCAAAGCTGTGTGAAGCCCACATCCTGCTGTTGGGCGCCAAAGGAAGCGGCGTATGCGGTGCCCAGCAGTATGGCCAAAGTGAGTTCCAGATTGACCAGAGACTTCGTCTCGAGCTTGGGCCACGCCGGCGGCGAGTACGAAGGGACTAAGCCTCGTCTGATGCCTGCGACAAGGACGCCGATCAGCGTGATGCCTCCGAGCGATAACGCCCAGGAATCGGGGCGAAGCCCCCAAGGCGTAAAAAAGAGTAAGAGACCGCTAAGAACATCTATTACGAGGCTCAGTCCAAGTGAAAGGAGCAACCGTTCAACGCGCTGGAGAACCGGTAACGTCGCCGCCGACAGGGCGTAACCCGGCAGCACAAGCGCTAGCAGGGGGCCAAACATGGAGAGCCACGAATTGTGGTTCAAGCCAGTGATGGCAATAGCAGCAGCGGCGAGTGCCAAGGCGCTAATCACAAGGAGATCCCAATTCGCCTGGACCGCCAACCATAGCCGACCGAATACCCCGGTTTCGCTGCTCTGTCTTCCATGAACATCTTCTTGTTGATGGAAATCTGGCCTAAGGTCCACTGACTGTTGCTCCTAGATCGTAGATCCTGATGTCGCCACTGTCATATATCCGGCTCGCATCGTAGGCATGATCGAACTTGTCCAATTGACTGCCAATGATGGCTGGCGCTGTCGGCACCACCAACCGCTCCCAGCTTTCGAAATAGTGTCCGATGAGGGGCGGGCCCGACGAAATGCGCCTGTCAATGGTCACGTAGCGAATCTGGTTAAGTTTGATCGCCGCGCGTTCTTTATCCTCAAGCCCAGGAGTAAGGAAGATGCTCGAAAGGCTTGTGCCACCGTTAAGACGGAAAACCATGTTTTGTCCACCGTAAGAGCCCATCAAGCTTGCTTGAACTCTGTCTCCCGCCATGTGGTTATTGAGACCGAGGATCTGGCGAGCCCATTCCGCCGCCAGCAGGCCTTGGGACTCTACCGATCTCTCGTCGGCTATGACCACGTATGGACCTGGCAGGCGCGTGACGGGATTCGAGCCGGCGACTAGACCGCCGAAGAAGATGGTGGCCATGCCAGCCAGGACGAGCCATCTACGAATGTGCAACAGCCGCCCGGGACCAACGAGCTCCGTCAGCCCAAATGCGACTACAAACCCAAGCGGGACAAAAACGAAGCCCGCGAGCCGGTTCGAGACTTGCCATGTGGCGTCGAAGAGTCGCATGAATGGGATGGCAGGGTATGCCATCGCGGCCAAAGCCAGAGCAACTGACAACGGTTGCCAGGTATGTCGTCTTCGCAAATTCCAGAGTCCAAACGCCAGCGCCATCACAATCAAGCCGACCGAGGACAGGGCAAGGAGACGCTCGTAGTTGAATCCGACCTCCCCGGCAACAGCCAGGTCACGCCTAGCACCTCGCCCCAGCAGCAGCAACTGGATAGACGAAGAGGCGCTGAGGGCATAGGGTGTCAGGTAGCCGATCGTGGAACGGGCGATCGCCGCCAGCCACAATGCGATCCAGCTCAGCAATAGGACGGTTAGCCAAACCAAAGTAGGCTGCCGCACACCGCTATGACGCCCGAGCCTGGTCACCACCGACCACGCAATCAGGAACGCTAGCAGAATGAATGAGGAGAGATGATGGACCGTTACGATGGCCAACAGAGCAAGCGCCGTCAAACTGCTCCAGGTGAGTCGTTGGCCCGACACGGCGGTGGCTCGCCGTAGAAGGAGAAAGATGATGAAGACTACCAGGGGTAGAGCGAGTGATTCATAAGCATACTGGGCGTCAAAATAGACAAAGGTCGAGCTGCCCATGTAGATTGCGGTGCCAAGAGCGGCCGTGCGGACGGAGGCCGTTAACTGCTCGAAGACCAGATAGAGCGAGAGAACAATTATGATTCGTGCCACGCCTACTATGATTACACCAGCTTCGTGTATGCCCAGGCCGCCAAGCGTGGCTACCGCATTCGTTGCGATCTCAAGACCGGGGAAGAGGGGAGACACCGGCAGACCGGAATTCTCTGTGAAGAGCGTATTTGTCCGGAGAATATCGTCGGCTGTGCGCCAGTGAAGAAGCTCGTCGAAGCTTGAATAGTACGGTGGAACGCTTAGCACTTTGACAACGTACAATCCGAGGCCCAGAAGGAGCAATAACCCTATGGCTTCTTCTCGTTTGACTCCATCATTCCCGAGTCGCGCCACCAAAGGCAAGTACAGCAACAAGACGCCGGCGAAGAAGAGAGGCATTGAAAAGGCCAGTCCGCTGCGAGAAGAATTGTAGCTCAACGTCACCAGCAGCACGCCGCATGCGGCGACG
>JAUSEJ010000951.1 GCA_030650265.1 Dehalococcoidia bacterium
TATCCGGTACCCCGCTTCGGCCAACTTCTGTTCTATGGCTGAAGCATTGGTTACGCCGGGATCGAAGCTAACGACCACGTTCTTGGTAACGGCGCTGGCCTCTACGCTGCTAACTCCCGCTAGACTGCCGACCGTCCTCCGGACGGTATCGACGCAGTGTCCTCAATTGATCCCCGGAACCTTCAGCGAGACTTTTTCCATGACTAATACCTCCGTTGTTCTAAGGCATGGGCGTCCTTCTGTGGAAGCACGCCCCTACTACCTGGGCAGATAGAAGATCGCCGCGTACGCCACCAATATTACGACGGGCACGAGGAGCTTGCGCTGGACCCGGCCGAAATCCGCCTTAAAGTGCTGAATGGTTAGAATCAGGCAAAGGTGGGTCGGCGAAAGCAAAACGCCGGCAAAACCACTGACGAAGCCAAAGGCGACCAGATTCATGTCCAAGCCGCCCGAGCCAGACAAGCCCAAGAACACGGGAAAGGCGATTCCGACAACGGCCTGGGCATATCCCGTGAGCAATCCCACGAGGAATGGAAGGGCAAACACCACGACGAAGACCGGAATGCCTTGAGAGGCAGCGAAAGCTGGCAGGGCGTCGACAGCGCGAGACTCAACCAACATCTGTTTGAAGATCATCACGCCGAGGACGAGAAAGACCGTGTTGATGGAGAACGACTCCCGCAGCGAAAGTATGCGATTGAAATCATAGCGGTTGGCGATGAGCAGGCCTACTACAGCCAAAGCCAGTGCCCAAACGAGGTCAACTTTGAATACTAGCACGAGAATGATTACAATTGTGATGGGCCCGATGCCGATCAAGAGATCAAGAAGGGCTTTGCGAATGTTGCGATCGGCGACGGGAAGGCTATGATTTTTGGTGCCCCAGAAGGCGATCGGGATGCCGGCGAGAATGGCCACGATGGTAAAGGGAAACTGCAATACCATGAGGTTGCGAATCGGCACCTCAAGGATTTTAGAGGCCAGTATGATCCCTGGATAGAGGGGGAAGACATACTCCCAGATGTGACGATACCAATAGTTTATGAAACTCTTCGTTTCGGGGGACATCGGCATCTCCCGGCTAACTTCGCCGACCATGGGAGCGGAGAACATGGCGCCTCCCGGAGAAGGAAGGAATCCGATGAAAGCTGGAAGCAGAGCCATCACCAATCGATGATCCTTTATCAGAATCTTAAGGGCGTTGACCATTCGTTGGAGAATGAGCGTCTTGCGCATGAGGTTTTCGAGAAACATTATCAGCACGAGAATCACGATTAGACTTAGCGTGTCGTCGTCTAAGGTCCCTGTCAGGAAAGTCCTTCCTATGCTCAGGGCATTCATGCCAAATAATAGTCCAAGCGTGGCGGCGGCAATCATCATCACCTGGCCGAGATTGGCCTTCCTGTGGATAAGCACCATCATCAGAACGAAGACGGATAGCAGTTTGGCAACTTCAACCATGAAACTATTCCCTCTCCCGGCCTGGACTGAAAAAGTAGCCATCAAATGGTGACGAAACCCATGTTAACACAAGCGCAGGCCGTTTCGCAACAACATTTCTCAGCTTCTAGCTCGGAGCCTTTCTCTATTCCGCTGTCTTGCCGTCGAGCCAAGCCACAATATTGAGAACAAATTCACAAAATATCTGGTTGGAAACGCTTGCCTTCAACGCAGATCTGTGGTAGATTCGCGTCAAAGAGAAGCCTGGTGTGAATTCAACGGGCAGGTTGGCCAAGGTGATGATTGCCTTCCACTGCGGATGGAACTCCGTGGGGAGGGCAATTTGTTTTCCAGTGGCCGTGTGAGGTGGTTCTTGATGTCGGTCGAAACGATGCCAATTCAATCCGGTCGGAGGATCGAGGAAGGGTACTCCTACCAGTGGGAGGACACAATCGCTACTGACCTCGAAGAAGAGGCATTTCCGGGTAGAAAAGGCGAGGCAAATGTCGGGGAAACAGATGATGATGACGTGAATGACTGCTCTGTTGATGCCGTGGCAATCTATTTTCAGGAAATGGGCGTTCACGCCCTCGTCTCCGCCGAGGAGGAGCGAGGTCTGGCCATGGCAGTAGCCGAAGGCCAGCGAGCAAGAGCGACCATTGCCGAAGGAGCGTGGAACCCGGAAGATATCGCCAGGCTCCAGAGGCTCGCCAGGCAAGGCCATACCGCCCGGTCCCGCCTGATCGAAGTCAATTTGCGGCTAGTAGTAAGCATGGCCAAGCGGTATCGAGGGAGGGGAGTCGGGTTTCTCGATCTGATTCAAGAGGGCAATATGGGCCTTATGCGCGCCATCGACAAATTCGAGTGGGAGAAGGGATTTCGACTAAGCACTTACGCCACATGGTGGGTTCGCCAATCGTTGAGCAGAGCTGTTGCCGATCAAGGGCGGGCCATCAGGCTTCCGGTCCACATGGTCGAGAAGATATCGCAGTTGTCCCACACCGAAAGACATCTCACTCAATCGCTTGGCAGAGCGCCAGATGGTTGGGAGTTGGCGGCGGCGGCGGGTATTCCCGAGGGCAAGGTGGCAAATATTCGGCGTGTCCGCCGTGATACGCTATCGCTCGATATGCCGCTCCCCTCCGGTGATGAGACCGGAAGCACTCTGTCGGAACTGGTCAAGAGTGACAGACCGTCTCCTCAAGACGAAGTCATCGCACAACAGTTGCGCCTTCAGGTTGTGGAAGCGATGAGCATCCTTTCCAGTCGGGAGAAACAGGTGCTGTTCTTGCGGTACGGCTTCGTTGGTGATCGAGAGCAGACCCTGGAAGAAGTAAGCACCCGGTTGGGAGTATCGAGAGAGCGTGTTAGACAAATCGAGAAGAAGGCTTTGCGCCACTTGCGTTTTAGTTGCGAGGGACACTACCTTCTCAAATCGTTCTACTAAGTGCTAGGGGGCGGCGGCGTCGTGCCCCTACGGATTCTCTTGCGGTTTGCCTCTGTCGCTTTAGTTATGGTAGAATAGCGCCTGGGATTTGTACAGGGAGCGGCAGTTAGCGCCTATGAGCCTCGACAGAACCAAATCGCATGCAACAACTTGCTTTATCTTTGTCACCGGTGGGGTGGTTAGTTCTGTCGGCAAGGGTATCACAGTAGCATCCATCGGTAGACTCCTCAAGAGCCGCGGCATTTCGGTTTCCGTACAAAAACTTGACCCCTATCTCAATGTTGACCCGGGCACGATGTCTCCCTACCAGCATGGCGAAGTGTTCGTAACCCAGGACGGCGCCGAAACGGACCTTGACCTGGGCCATTACGAACGTTTCATTGACGAGAACCTCACCCGGGCAAGTAACGTGACGAGCGGGCAGGTTTACAGCGCGGTGATCGCAAAGGAGAGGAGAGGAGACTATCTGGGAGGCACTATTCAAGTAATCCCTCATGTAACCAACGAGATCAAAGAGCGGATAATGAAAGTGGCCAAATCTTCGGGTGCGCGGGTAGTCATCGTGGAGGTCGGCGGCACGGTGGGTGATATTGAGGGCCTACCTTTCCTCGAGGCCATCCGGCAAATGCGCAACGACGTGGGACGTGACAATGTACTCTACGTACACGTAACTCTTCTGCCATTTATTGGTTCCACCTGCGAGCTCAAGACCAAGCCGACCCAGCACAGCGTGAGGGAACTTCGCAGCATTGGCATCCAGCCCGACGTCATTGTTTGTCGCAGCGATTATCCGATGGCGGACGACCTGAAGGACAAGATCGCTCTATTTTGCGATGTTGAGAAAAGAGGAGTTATCTCTCTCCCTACTGCCTCGACGATCTACGAAGTGCCCCTGATTCTCGAAGAGGCGGGGCTCGGAGACCTTGTAGTCGGACGGCTCGCCATTCAGACTGTACCGGCAGATTTGCGGGACTGGCGTAAGCTGGTGGACAGGATTAAGCACCCCAAGCCTAAGCTGACCATCGCTCTGGTTGGCAAATACGTCGGACTCCAGGACGCCTATATCTCCGTGCGTGAGGCTCTTTTCCACGCTGGAGTCTTCCATGATCGAGATGTGGTCATAGAATATGTCGACGCCGAGGAACTGGAGCGCAAGGGACCGGAGGTTTTTCTCCGATCGGTGTCTGGAATTATTGTGCCGGGCGGATTTGGCAACCGGGGAATTGAAGGAATGATTCTGGCCGCTCGCTACGCGAGGACGAACAGTATTCCCTATCTCGGTCTGTGTTTGGGCATGCAGGTAATGGTGATAGAGTTTGCCAGACATGTATTGGGCTCGGATCGGGCGAATTCTACCGAGTTCGATTTTGCCAGCCCTCATCCGGTCATCGACCTGCTGCCCGAGCAGAAGGAAGTGGAAGATAAGGGCGGCACGATGCGTCTGGGTCAGTACCCCTGCCGATTGGTAGAGGGTACAAAGGCGGCGATTTGTTATGGAGAAGCCATCATCTACGAGAGACACCGCCACCGCTATGAGTTTAACAATGCTTTCCGGGACAGACTCACGCGGGCAGGACTGGTGATCAGTGGTCTATCGCCCGAGGATGGCAGGCTCGTGGAAATCTGTGAGCTACCCGACCACCCCTGGATGGTTGGAAGCCAGTTCCACCCGGAATTCAAATCACGACCTGACAGACCGCATCCATTTTTCCGGGATTTCATTGACGCGGCCAAGAATGTGTACCGCGAGGGGGCACAGCCGCCTTTGCCTCTGGAGGTTTCATCCACAAGGGGCTGGGGCGAGTAAGAAGAGAATTGGAAGGAGTTTGATATGCAGCTTTTCTTGGATACCGCAAACATCGACGAAATACGGAATGCGGTTAAGCTGGGTGTAATAAGTGGAGTCACCACCAATCCCTCGCTAATGGCGAAAGAAAAGGATGTTGATTTCCGTCTGGCGATTCAGGAGATCTGCGAGTTGGTTCAGGGGCCTGTGAGCGCGGAGGTAGTTACTCTCGAGGCGGAAACCATGATCGAAGAAGCGCGGGTCCTTGCGTCGTGGTCGCCACATGTGGTGGTCAAAGTGCCCATCACGCCCGCTGGCCTGCAGGCGACGGCCACTCTATCCAGGCAGGGGATCAAGACAAACCTTACCCTTTGTTTCTCTACTAACCAGGCGCTGCTCGCGGCCCGCGCCGGGGCTACCTATGTCAGTCCCTTCGTCGGCCGTTTGGACGATATTGGACACGATGGTATAGCTTTGGTGGGTGAAATTGTCGAGATTTTCGACCTTTACGACCTTCCGACTCAGGTCATCGCGGCCAGTATTCGCCATCCGCTGCATTGCGTGGCCGCCGCCAAAGTGGGCGCTCATATAGCTACTGTGCCTTACGGCATTCTCCTGCAAATGGCGCGACATCCTCTCACCGACGTCGGCATAACCCGATTCCTGGAGGATTGGAAGAAGGTAAAGACAGGTAAATAGCTGAAAGCTATCTTGACCTATTTGCAGATTGATGATATAATGCCCGCTAAGACTTCTGTTTCAACTTTTCCTCTGGCGAAGGCACAGAGCCTTATCCGCAATCATTACCAATTAGCCCACGGAGCAATTTGTGAATCTCGCAGAATTAGAAGCCAAAACCCGCGACGACTTGATGGACATAGCCAAGGAGCTTGGCATATCCGGCTACAGTACACTCAAGAAGCAAGACCTCGTTTTCCGACTACTTCAGGCTCAGACCGAGCAGCAAGGCAACATCTTTAGCGGTGGTGTGCTAGAGATCGTGGACGATGGCTTCGGCTTTCTCCGTCAGGAATCCCTCCTGCCCGGTGTGAACGACGTCTACGTTTCGCAGTCCCAGATCCGCCGGTTTGCCCTGCGAACCGGCGATATGGTGACCGGGCAAGTTAGGCCACCGAAAGAGAATGAGAAATACTATGGTCTTCTTCGAGTCGAGGCAGTAAACACCCAGGATCCGGAGATCGCCAAGAAGCGTCCCTACTTTGACACCCTGACCCCGATTTTCCCGCTGGAGAGGATCGCCCTGGAAACGGTTCAGACCAACTTGTCTACTCGCTTGATTGACCTTATCGCCCCAATCGGGCGCGGCCAGCGCGGCCTGATCGTGTCGCCGCCGAAGGCTGGCAAGACCATGCTTCTCAAGGCTATCGCCAATGGCGTTACATCTAATCACGATGATATGCATTTGATGATCTGCTTGATCGGTGAGCGACCGGAGGAGGTCACCGATATGAAACGATCAGTCAAGGCGGAGGTGATTAGCTCAACCTTTGACGAGCCGGTCGAGGACCACACGCGAGTGGCTGAGATGGCTCTGGAGAGAGCCAAGCGATTGGTGGAACTCGGCAAGGACGTAGTTATCCTTCTCGACAGCATCACCCGGCTGGCGCGGGCCTACAACCTGGCCATGCCACCAAGCGGGAGAACTCTGTCTGGCGGCATCGACCCGGTCGCCCTTTATCCGCCAAAGCGGTTCTTTGGCGCAGCCCGCAATATCGAAGAGGGGGGAAGCCTCACGGTCATTGCCACCTGTCTCGTCGACACGGGCAGTCGCATGGATGATGTAATCTATGAAGAGTTCAAGGGAACAGGCAACATGGAACTTCACCTCGACCGCAAGCTGGCCGAACGGCGCATCTTCCCATCTCTCGATATCCAGCGCAGCGGTACCCGTCGCGAAGAGCTGCTTCTCGACGAGACCACTTTGCGTCAGGTCTGGTTGCTCAGGCGCATGGCTTCGATGATCAACTCCAACTCCCAAAGTCCTACGGAGGCAACAGAGAGAGTGATCGAACGCCTGGCGAAGACAACGACAAACAAAGAATTTCTTGCAACTCTCAACAGAGAGGTGTAAAATGCCCCCCGACAGCGGGCCAATACCAGTCTTGACCCTGATTTTGCCCACTGCGGCTTGGCCTCAGGAACGAAGCATGGCTCATCTCGTAGGAGCGGTCGGTTGGCGAGGGCTCAGGGGATTGCGCCAGAGCAGGGGTTCGTGTTCCGAGAAAGGAGGCAAATGCTCCGTCAATCGATAGGCCCTCGAAGAGAGGTGTCGGGCAAACCAGTTCTGTTGTCAGGTTCTCTGCAAAACTATATCTCCGGTGGCCGGAGAATACTCGATAAGCCAGGGCTAACCTACTCCTACCTTGTCGGCAAGGTGAAGGAGGCCAGTCCTGCGCATATACCATCGACTCGACTGACTTTGCATGCCTTTGTCGACGGCTTTGTGCATCTTGTCGGCCCTCGCTTCTTCTCGCATCTGTTTATTATCGTTATGGCGGCAGTGATCGCCACCGTTAGCGGTATCACCACATCGAAAATGTCCCGGGCCGCTTCTCTCAATCCCTGGCAATTCGACCCTTTCACCGTTCGTTCCCTCACCGATTCGAAGGATTATATTGGCAAGCCTTCCTTACCTTTCACCACCAAGCCAAAACGCCCGCGGGAAGGGCTTACCACTTATGAGGTGAAGCCAGGCGATACGGTCTCAACCCTCGCTGAGAGATTTGAAATATCCGCAGATTCTATTGTCTCCGCCAATAAGCTTGAAGACGCCGATTCGTTGACGGCGGGCGATAAGCTAGTCATTCTTCCCATCTCCGGCATTCTTCATGTCGTCGTAGAGGGCGATTCGTTGGAATCTGTGGCTGCCAAATACGAGGTTGAGGCTTTAACCATCGTCCAAAGCGACTACAACAACCTCGCGGAGCCGTACATTATCTTCGTAGATCAGAAGATTATCGTGCCGGGTGGGACAATGCCGGAAGTCAAGAAGATAGTTCCGGTAGCCAAAACTGCTGATCGTCCGGTGGAAACGGCGTCAGCAAGCGTTCAGCCGGCACCGCCACCGGTTAGCAGCCCGAGACCGGTTAGCAGCCCGCCACTGGTTAGCAGCCCGCCACCGGCAGCGCCTAGCGCTGCGGTACGGAGCAGCAGCCGATTTACCTGGCCGACGACCGGGCAGATCACTCAAGGCTACTCCAGCTACCATCCGGCCATCGACCTCGGGCCGCCGTATGGCTCGCCAATCTATGCCTCAGAAGCCGGTGTGGTGGTTAGCGTCGAGCATTTGTCCTACGGCTACGGCTGGAATCTTATGATCGATCATGGGGATGGTTTCCAGTCACGTTACGCCCACGTGTCGAAATTTATTGTCGGTCAGGGCCAGGCCGTGGCCCGAGGCCAGCTTATCGCTCTCATTGGCAACACCGGACTCGCCACCGGGCCGCACCTGCACTTCGAGATTTACCAAAACGGCGTTCGCGTCAACCCGCTCAGGTATTTGCCGTAAGGGCAAGAGGGTAAAAGGCGAAAGGGGGAAAAGGGGTTATGACCTGCCCATTTCCCCCTTTCGCCCCGGCGCCTTCTGGCCTGGCGCGTTCGACTTGACAACCGGAAGCTTGGACTGAGGACGAACTTCTGTCACGCCCATAGCCATCATGAACTTGTCTACCTTTTCGCGTTTGTACTTCAGGGCTTTGGTTACTTGCGGATGAGGTGGATGGCCGAGGCTTTGAATGAGACCGCCACTGAGCGTCCTACTTCCAATCCGAGATCGGTTGCCGACTGCCTCGTGACAGCCGCTACCAGAGGGAAACCACAATCGACTTTCACTTTGAGCATGGGACCGTGGGGACTTAGCTTCAAAATGACGCCGCTCAGGCGATTCCGCGCGCTGGTGATCCGGTTCTCCCCTACCATACTCACGGTAATGTCCTCTGGACGGAGGCAAACCAGCACTCGCTGGCTGATGGAGCAGTCGCCAACCGCCTCGATCACGTGGCCACCTACGTCGATGCGAGTAAGCCCCTCCTCACAGTTGCTAACGACGCCCGGCACAACCGTATCCACGCCGATGAAGGCGGCGATTTCCTCGCTCAGGGGGGATTGCATCACGTTCGTGGCGCTATCCACCTGGCGTATCTCGCCTTGCATTAGCACACCAATGCGGTCGCCAAGCGATAGGGCTTCGTCCCGATCGTGGGTGACGAAGACGGCCGTAACCCCGGTCTCCTGAATCACCCTCTTCACGTCATCGAGGATCGCCGCTTTGGCCGGCGCATCGAGCGAAGAGAACGGCTCGTCCAAAAAGAGAATCTCGGGGCAAAGAACGAATGCTCTCGCCAGGCTGGTTCTCTGGGCCTCGCCGCCGGATAGGGCCCGGGCAGAGCGTCTAGCAAGATGGGCTATGCCGAATCGTCCGAGCCATTCTGTTACCCTTGCTTTGACCTCCGGCCCTGGCATTCCTCTTAGCCTCAGGCCAGTCGCCACGTTTCGCTCGACTGACGTATTGAGAAGCAGAGGTTCCTGAAATACCGTAGCGGTGCGACGACGATAGACCATCGCTCCCGATCCACCAGGCCCGACTGGCTTGCCATAGAAAATGATCTCGCCGTGATTGGGCCGCAGCAGGAGGGCAAGGGTGAGCAGCAGTGTACTCTTACCCGAGCCATTGGGACCGATAATCGATAGAACCTCGCCTCGTCGCAAGTGCAGGGAGGGAACATGCAGAATTCTTTGTCCTCCTCGAATCACGACCAGATCCCGGGCTTCAAGCATTGGCTGACCTGCTCCGCCCGCAATTCCCTCTCCTTCTCGAAGACGGAGAGGGCTTGGGTGAGGGTAACCCAGGGTTGGCTCACTCAAGATCTCTGCCTTCTTTGCTGGACGAAGGTCAGAACCAGATTTATGGCGAATATCAGCCCCAGTAGGATTACACCCAGGGCAAGGGCCACATCGAAATTTCCTTTGCTTGTCTCCATTACGGTTGCAGTGGTGAGAACTCTCGTCTGGCCGAGGATATTGCCGCCTACCATCATGGAAGCGCCGACCTCGGAGATGACAGCGCCAAAGCCGGCCATGACCGCGGCCAGTAGGGGAAGCTGGGCCTCCCGCAGAAGAAGCCAGAGCATCTGCAAGCGAGAGGCGCCCAGTGCGAGAATCTGCAAGCGCAGCTTGGGATTCAGGTTCTGAATGGCGGCGAGAGTCAACCCGACCACCATTGGTGCGGCGATCACGCACTGGGCTATCACCATGGCTGTTGGGGAGTAGAGAAGCCGGAAAACACCCAAAGGGCCGTTGCGCCAGAGCAGAATGGTAACAACCAGGCCAACCACAACCGGCGGCATGCCCATGCCGGTGTTGACCAGGCTAATAACGGCCCGGCGGCCAGGAAATTGGGTGAGAGCCAGAGCCGTACCTGCCGGCAAACCAGACCAAGGATGATGACAGGGTGGATCTAATTTGGCAAGGTATAAGCCAGGCGTTCTGGTTATTGGTGCAGGGTGACCCGGAGGTTCTGCGAGTCGCCCTGCTTTCCCTGGAGATCGCCGGGTCGGCGACC
>JAUSEJ010000952.1 GCA_030650265.1 Dehalococcoidia bacterium
GCGGCGGTCAGGCAACTATGAATAATGGTGACAGCCGCCGGGACAAGCCCCGAAAGAAGGGCGGCTGCTGTGGCTGCGGCTGTTTCTTCCTGATCCTGATCCTCCTCATTCTGGCCGCTGGCGGCGTATATGGCGTCGCCGGCAAGGATCTCCCGCCCCGTCCCTGGGAAACGGCCGGCGAGTGGATATCCACCACGCTCGGGGGCAAGGTACCGTTCATCGAGCCGCTAGACAAACCTCTACCGAAAATGGAGCCCCAATTGGAAAAAGAAGCCTTCGATGCGGCGCGCGCTGCTCTCAAGTCCAAAGCGCCAGCGCCAAGCCCGACCGATCAGAAAGAAGCTCAGCTTCGCTCCCAGATCGAGGCCACAAAACTTCCCATAACTGTTATCTCGATCGTGCAGACATCAGACGGTGCGGCTGTACTCGTGGTTGGGGTCAAATACAGCGAACTCGCCGCGGCAGGTAGCTCAGGTGGCGGCCTGGCTGAAGGGCTGACCGCCCTCCAGCGGCTCTCGGACGCCAAGACCGTTAGCCTTTCCGGGCTGCATGATGTGACCGTGGCGGTCGAGGACGATCAGGGCCGGGTACTCTTCGGCGTTTCCGCTCCCGTTGCGGCGATTGAATCCTACCGGGCGGGGACGATGACCAAGGCAGAATTGGCCCGCACCGTGGGATTCCAGGGTGAGAGTCGCTTGGGCGTACTGGACAGCATGCGCAAGGGGGTGACACAATGAGCGGTGGATATGTCCGAGGAAGGCATTGGCTGACAGCCTTATGTGCTTGTTGCGCTTTCGCATTTCTTATATTGTTGTCGGGTTGCGACGATATGGTTTTCGAAACGACTGTCATGGACGTAATCCAGGAGCAGACCGGCATCAACCCCAACGATCCCATTTCCGTCGGCGGCGCCGCCTTGGCTGCAGAATTCCTCGGGAGCCAGGAACAGAAGACTGCCGTCGCCTTGCTGACATTCTACCAGCAACTCAGGCATGAGCAGTCAGGGGAAAAATACGACGCTGTGGGAAACTACCAACTAGCGCGACAAGAGTACAGAGAAGCACTCAAGTGGGCCAATATAGGTACTGAATTTGGCCAGTCGCAAGCAGCAGATTTGCACTCGAAAATTGCCTATGGACTTTCTATCGAAGGATTCGCTGCCCAAGTTGCCGCTAATAGAGTAAGCGACCAGGCCTTGAAGGACGATCTTTTAGGGGCGTCCCGCGGAAAGTTTCGCGAGGCGTCGGGGTCGGCGGGCCGCGCCGGGGACATTGCCCCGACTCCCAACGGCAAAGCCCTGGCCTACGGCCAGCAGGCCGATCTGCTACGCCAGGCGGGTGACATCAGCGCCGCCTGCTCTACTGCTAAGAAGGCTTACGGAATCCAGGCCGACAGCGTCACGCAGGGATACGTTGACAGCAACTGCAAGTGACCAACGCCAATTGGCCGGCAGCAGTGTTGATTGCAGGGATGGGCTTGACAGTTACCAGAGAACCGGCATAGAGGAGTTGGATGTGGCCAACAACAGGCGTGTCCGCGCGGTGAATAAGAGCCGACCGACCATAGAGGGGGCAGGGGTCCACCTCCATCGGGCCATCGGCTTCGGCGATACGGACCTCTTCGACCCCTTCCTGCTGTTGGACGATTTCCGCTCCGACGTCAAAGAGGAGTACCTGCGCGGTTTTCCCTGGCATCCCCACCGGGGCATAGAGACCATCACCTACGTGCTTCGGGGCGACGTCGAGCACGGCGACAGCCTCGGCAACCGCGGCGTGATCTCCAGCGGCGATGTCCAGTGGATGACCGCCGGCAGCGGTATCATCCATCAGGAGATGCCCAAGGGCGACGCGCAAGGCGCCATGCATGGCTTCCAACTTTGGGCCAACCTACCGGCGGCCCAAAAGATGATGAACCCTCGCTATCGGGGCCTGAACAACGCCGAGATCCCCAAGACTACCGATCCAAGTGGTAACAGGATCAAGGTCATCGCCGGCCGGGCCAACGGCGTAACCGGCCCGGTCCGGGACGTCGTCACCGACCCGCAATTCCTCGACGTAACCGTATCCCCGCAAAGCGTTTTCCTTCGCCAGACGCCGCGCGGCCATACGGTTTTCGCCTACGTGATCGGCGGTCAAGGCGACTTCGGCCAGCATGAGAACCACCATGGCCATGAAGCCGAAGGCGCGAGCCAGGCCGATATTGAGCAAGGAGCTATGATCGGCAACAGTCACCTTGTGCTTTTCGGCAACGGCGACTCGGTCACCGTCACCACCGGAAACGACCCGGTCCGGTTCCTGCTAATCTCCGGCAGGCCAATTGGCGAACCGGTCGCCTGGTCAGGACCTATCGTAATGAATACGCAGGAGGAGTTGAGCGTCGCCTTCGATGAACTGCGGCAAGGGACCTTTATAAAGTCCAGAGGCCGGTAGACTGAAGGCACGGATTAGACATTGTGAGATCATTGTTATGAGAACTCTTGACACGGGGCACAGTGGCTGATAAGCTGGCACCGATGGATACACCTCAATCCGCCCTGGAGAGTACGACCACGAAAGCCGCCTTCAATGAAGTTGAACGTAAGAGCGGTGTTATGGACGTTGAAGCCGTTCACACCGGATTGCTTGGCCTGAAAGGGAAGTTCGGCATCCTTTATCTGGCGTTGGTTCTCGTGGTCATTAGCACCATGGTGTTGCTGACTATCATTAACCTGACCGAGGCCTTGAACAATGAGTACCGTGACAAGGCCACGTCCATTGCCCAGACCTTTGAGGCGCAGTACGAATCCCTCGCGGAAATACAGGATGCCAGGTTTACTCAGACTCATATCGATCACCTCATATCTTTGAACCCCAACATCTATAAGGTCTCTCTGTATGTGCCCGTAAACGGACAGGTGATTAGGACGGCCAGCAGTAACAAGGACCAGATCGGCGAACCAGCCGATCCGGAAGATGCGGCGCCAATAACTACCGGCCAAACCATTTTCGCTGACAAGATCAGAGAGGGCGAAAACATGGTGGAGATCCTTGCCCCCATACGCATCGCCAATCAACCGGTGGCTGCCCTTGGCATATACCTCCGGTTGGCGCCCCGTGACGAGGTGGTGCGCAACCAAACATTACGGATTGCTGCCATCGGCGTGGTGGCTGCCGGGTTCCTTCTTGTCGTCCTCTACGTCTTCTTTGACTGGCTCCTCCTGAAACCTCTGGCTGCCCTACAGCGCTCAGCGGTAGACATCCAGCGCGGTCAATTGAGCACCTACGTCAAATTCAATCGCCGGGATGAAATTGGAATGCTGGCAACCGTCTTCAACGGCATGGCGCAAGCCCTCGGGCGACGAGAACAGGAGAACCAGGAGCTTCACGAGCAACTTCAGGAGAAGTACCAAGAAGCCCAGGCCATGGCTACAATAGATGTGATTACAGGCCTGTACAACCATCGCTATTTCCAGGATGCTCTCACGGCCGAGATCGAACGAGCTATCAGATTCCAGACACCGGTGGCCCTTATCTTCGGCGACA
>JAUSEJ010000956.1 GCA_030650265.1 Dehalococcoidia bacterium
CGGGTGGCGATGTCGGCGACCGTGCCGTGGCCAACCTTCTGCGTATCCAGGTAGTGGAAGTAGGGCGGCAGCTCATCGAGAAGGATCAAGATAGGGTCGTCGCCGTCGAACAGTCTTAGCCAGTCCTTTTCGTCCGGCGCCTGCGGCCCGGAAGCCCAGAAACTCCTGAAAAGCTCCCCCTTCCCCAGTTGACTGGCAATCTCTCCCCATAAGAAATGGTTGGGGCTATTGCGGCCGTTGAAAGCGGCGATCTTCGCGGACTCAAAGGCTTGAGCGTATGCCACGCCAGCGCAGTATGTCTTCCGAAGCTCCGGATGCTTCGCAAGCAGGCCAAAACCAACCAGCAGGTGCGTCTTGCCACCTCCCATGGCCTGCTTGAGATGGAAGATCGCTTGGGACGAAGCTCCCGCCAGCCGGGCTATGCCCTCGGTGATGAGGTCCTGCATGCCCTGGGTGAAGTGAGTCTTCTCAAAGAAAGCCGCTCCGTCCTGCTCTGCGCTGATGATCTCATCGAGCTGCTCGATCTGGTCACTGAGCTTGATAGAGAGTGCGTTTGGTTGGAGTACGCAGGCGTCACGGACAGTCTTCATAGGTCAGCCCCTCTCATCAATTGCATCTCGCTCACTCTAAGGGTGTGCCCAGGGCGTCACCGGCCGCCAGACCCAGAAGAGCGCCCCGGTAGAGGTCCAGTTGTCCGATCCCGTGTGCCATTAGATCATGCGCCTATCGCAATCTTTGCGAGTGACATGAAAAACCGTCCATAATTATAGCATCCGCAGGCGTCTAGAAGTATAATTAGGCCAACCTGCTGAGATTTCACCATAAGGGCCTATGTGAAGCCAATAGTTGGACAACACGGTACAAACAGGGAGGAGCGTCGTGCCAGCAGAGATAATCAGAGAAGTAAACCCTTTTGAACGGGGACCATACGTACAAGTTGCCGCTCTGTGCGAGCGTGTCCTGACCGAAGCAGACGGCGTCACTTCCCTGATCCGCATCGTCGACAGGATAACGCACGCTGCCCATGGCCCTGGCGCTCCTCAGGAGATGCCAGAATTCCGGCTTTCCCTGTTTCTTGTGGTCGTTCTGAAATCCGGCAGTGCGAAGGGTCGCCATGAAATCACGATCACGCCTGAACTTCCCTCCGGCGAGCCTTTAACGTCAATTTCGAGTTCAATTATGTTGGAGGGCGAGGGGAAAGGGGCCCAAGTCGTCACGCAACTCAACATGCCGTTTGGACTGGAGGGGCTTTATTGGTTCAATGTCAAGTTTGACTCAAGGGTAATCTCTAGACTGCCCTTGGAAGTCCGCTACTCCAGGCTTGTGACGGGATGACCCATTCAGGGATCGTGAGGTTCGGGACAGAACTGCTGCCAGTGGTTGTGGTCTCTTCGGGGTCGCCCGGCTGGCGCATATATACAATCTGGTGAGAAGGCAGGCGCCTTGAGAGGATTGTCCTGACGCTGCGCTCAGTCCTGATGTTGGCATTGACCTCCGCCAGGCACAACTCAATGATCCCTGCGAGTTGGCCATCCGGGCTTTCAGGATTGTCGAAAAGCACCCTTAGCCGCGGCGCTAGCCAGGACTCGAGATCCCAGAGGCT
>JAUSEJ010000976.1 GCA_030650265.1 Dehalococcoidia bacterium
GATAGCCCCACCGCGTTCCGGTGCCCATGCCTTTGACCGAAAACAGCACCACCACCTTCTTAGTACCCGCCGGAAACGAAATGCCCTGCCCAACCAGGCCGGTTCCCTCTTTGAAGTCGGTGCCAAACGCCGGCGCACCGAAGCTACCGGTCTCGGCTGCAGGAGCCGTCGGCGTCGGATTGGCTGGACGAGGCGTCGGGCTTGGACTGCCTGGAGCAACCGTCGGCGTCGGATTGGCTGGACGGGGCGTCGGCGTCGGACTAGTTGAAGTTTTGGGCAAGCGCGGCGGAATAGACTCGAAAGCGTCGCTCTTGGCCTTTTCGATGTAGGGTTTGGCCAGGTCAACCAGCACGATACCGCCAAGCCGGGGGTCACTGGCATTGATGAAGCTCGGAACACCGATTTGCTCTCCTCTGCCGTCTGTGGCCAAGCCACCCGAGTTGCCCGGCGCGATGGTGGCGTCAGTCTTGAAGGTGTCTACTGAAAGTTCGCTGAACTTGTAGGTCTTGTAGAACCCGGATATCTCCCCGCTTGTTTTGGTGACGAGGGGTCCACCGATGCCTGGATAACCGAAGATGTGAACGGGATCGCCCAGCTTCGCGCTCGCGGAATTGCCAAGTACGATTGAAGGCAAGCTAAGCAACGCCGGCAACGGCTGCGACTTGTCGAGCATCGCGTAGATCTTCAACACCGCAAGGTCCAAACCCGGGGTGCCTTGTTGAACCTTTGCAAGATAGGTGGGCTTGGGATCAACCTTTGGGTCGTTGGTCAGGCCGACAATTACAGTCCCTTGGGAGTGGTACATTTCGCCGGACTTCAGGCCAAGGCCGCTATCGTCCTTGCTCCCATAAACATCGGTGAAGCCGATACAGTGCCAGTTGGTCAGAATCACGCCTGAAGGGTCAACTACCGTGCCGGAACAGCCTGCGATGATCTTCAGGTCATCCTTAGTCTTGCCGTCGGTCACGGTCCACAGCTTCACTGTAGCATACATCGCGCTGTCAATCCAGGACGTGTTGACTACATTCTGTCCCTGCTGATTGGTCTGTCCCTGCTGATTGGTCTGCCCTTGCTGATTGGTCTGTCCTTGTGGAGTAATCAGCACTGTAGGCAAAGGCTTAACCGTGGACAGCTCAATATCACAGCCCGCTCCCAATGTCAGGAGCGAGACCGCCACAAGAAAAGCCAATACCTTCCACAAAGAATTCGATCTCATCGTCTTCACCTTCGACGCCTCACGGTACCCGCCACGAGTTCAGCAGGCTCTGGCGCAACCCGGCCAGTCCGTCGAACTTGTCGCTTTGGCACGCAAACGTCAATATATGGAACTGGTCTCCGCCAGCCATGATCGTGTCAGTGCCCTGCATCACTACGGGCAGCGTATTGCTGGCGGCGCCCGCTCGGCCCTCAGCCAAGAAGGCGTAGCGAATACTCACCGCCTCGCGCCCATGCAGTTGAATCGCCTCGAGCTTCAGAACGCGGTAGGCCGACAATTCCACCGCTCGCCTCACCGACCAGGCTGTGGAAATATCGGCAAGGGATAGGTTAGCCGACCCCCCTGCCACAACCAGTTCATCCTTGGCGATCTGGCGGATCCCCACCCGCGGGCCGAAGATGCCGGCGCCAAGGTTAACTGCAGCGAACGCCGCCCCCTCCTCGCTAACCTCCATCCAACCCACCGGATAAGTGATCGTCATCCCGGCCGCACTCGTCGTAAACGTTCGGCCCGCCACCGACATCTGCACTAGCCAGCCAAGGGCAAGGGCCACAGCCACTGTTAGGAGAACCGCCCACTCCGGTTCCTGCGTTCGTCCCCGACCCAAAATCGCTAATCTCATCTTCTTTAGCCTAGCTCCACCAGATTACGCGCTAGCCGCCGACGCCAATGTGGCCGCGTTCAATCGCCGAATAACAGTAAACAGAATCACGAACGTGGCGCCCGCGACGACCGCGGCGAGAACCAGTCCGTACCATGGATTGAAAACCACACCGCCAAGAGTGGTCACTTCGCCCAGAGCAAAGTTGACTATGCCGTTCAGCACTGCTGCCAGGGTCAAGCCGATGGGCAGCCAGAACACGCCCATGGCCTCGAACTTGGCCCGGCCCAAGAAGTAACCGACCACGCCGCTGAAGCTGGCCTGGGCCAACGCCGCCACCGCTACCCGCAGCGCTCCAACCCCCAGGTCGACGCCGCCGCTGCTCACCACATACTGCAGATTGAGCATGGTGGCGTAGCCCAAGCCGGCCGCCGCACTGTAGATGATGCCATCCACACGCTCGTCGAACTCCACCGACCGATAAACTGTATAGCGCACCACCGCGTATTTCAGAAACTCCTGCACAAAACCGACGACGAAGATCATGCCAAGGAGCGTCGTCAGCAAATCGGCGCCAAGCCAGCTCTGCACCTTGAACACGTCGCGGATCAACGGCTGGCCAACACCCTGGGCCAGTATCGCCCCCAATAGCAAAACGCCAAGCACGTAGCCCTTTGGCTCGTGCTCCAGACGGTCCTGATAGTAGAAGGCGACCAGCCAAAGGAAAGCTGGCACTATCGCCAGAACAACACCTAAGGCTACAAGGCCCTCCCCGGCGATGGACGGCTTAATGAGATCGGCCAGCCAGGCCACTAGCGCCACGAACACTACGGTGCCGATGATACTGAATATAATGGGCTGGGCTGCCGCCCGCCTCTCTCGCGTCACGTTGCGATAGTGGGTGGCGCAGTAGTGGCGTCCACCCAGCGTGAAGCCCTCTCCGTCAATGAGCCGGTCGCACACGCAACACTTAGAAATGCTCGTAGCCATCTCCCCAACCTTCTCCAGTGAGTAAGTCGAATCGCCCAAATGCAGGAGTTTGACTTGATGTCATGGAAGACCGTCTCCCATGGATCTCGCCTATAATAATACTAGCAAAGTAGGATGTCAAGCAAATTCTCACCGGATCCGATAATTGGCGAGACTGATGAAGAAATCGGTTTCTCGGCTATCTCGTTTAGGTCAAAGAGGCAGGATTCAAGCGTTGCAGGTATCGACCCATCAGCATTCTTGCCAATCGCTAAAACAAGATAGCGCTGGTCAGTTGCAGTCGATCGATGCCATCGCCCGTGGTGAACGGCATAATACCGCTTTGCCAATCTCCTGATGTTCATGTATACTCAGCGTGTCTTGAATATGAACTTCGACTCGCTTACCGACCCCGGTTCGATTGAAGCGAACGAGCACGGCGAACTGACAAGTGCGCAGGACGACATGCTGCGTCTCACGTCCGGCCTTACCTTTTGGTACGTTCTCGGCTCCGCCATTGTCTTCATCGGCATAATAGTATGGTGGATTACAGTCGCTGAAGTAGCAAACCCTCCCGAGAATGCGCCACGCATCCCCGCCTATTTCTGGCTGGTCCTCTTGGTTGCGTTCGGCACGCCTCTGGGCTACATGGCCTGGCAGATGCTGCGATCATCACGTGTTAAGAAGGAAATCGCCTCCAACAACATTGTGTTCGAAGAGGGGCGAGTCGAGTGGACGGGCCGGCGTTATCGCCTCGCCGTCTCTGTGCACTGGCTACGCTCCATCTACGGCCAACTCAATCTGATGCCAGGACGCTACCGGTTCAATATGCTCCCGGGCTCGCGCTACCTCCTGTCTGCCGAACCGCTCGATGCGCCAGAAGTATACTATGCAGCGCTTACGGACGTTCTCGGCCAGGTCCACCGGTTTACAAAAGATGATCTCGACGCCAATCGCGAGGGAAGATTCTCGCCCGCCCAGGCGACGCGATTTCGATCGCGCTCCATTCAAACCGGTCTTCTGGCAACCGTATTCCTAGCCGCTCTCATCGGCGCCCTATATCTCGCTTTCACGTCTCGAACCGTATGGTCTATTGGCGCCTTCGCCACCTGGTTTATCGTTTGCCTTCTCGTCCTTCCCTCCATGATTCGCGATTCCATCAACCGATTGCGCGAAAGTCTAGACAAGATCGCTTCCGTTCAAGGACGGGGAGAGAAGTCCTTCCGTCTCCGGCGGCCCGCCGACATAAGATCCTACCTCGTCAGCGACCAGCGACTCGATGTAAGCGCACGTGCCTATAACGCGATGGTCGAGGGAGTGGTCTATCGCGTCTATTACGCCTGGTTCAGCGAGACAATACTGTCCGTCGAGGCTGTAGCAACAGAAACCCCGCCTCTGACATTCTAAGCTGGCCAACAAACTTTAGAATGAACCACCAACGCCGTCGCCGGCGGCTTCGCCAATTATCCTTTCGAACTCTCCAACAATCACGTCCCAGTCGAACTCCGCCCGAGCCCGTTTCAGTCCCGAGTCGCGCAACCATACGCGAAGTTCAGGTTCGTTCCATAGCCGGAGCACGGCCGCCGCCAACGCCTCTGCGTCATCGGCTGGCACCAGAATCCCATTCTCTCCATTCCGGATGATGCTTCGCGTGCCGCCTGTGTCGGCAGCGACCACCGGTATCCCCGCGGCGTTGGCCTCACACAATACCCGACCCATCGTTTCAACATCTGCCCACCCGTTATTGCGACGGTGAGAACGACTGGCAAGGACAAAGCAGTCCGCGGCGTGATAGTATTCGACGATTTGACCGTGTGGAACCCGCCCAATGAATCGCACCGTGTCGCCCAGGCCAAGAAGCACGGCCAGCCGCTCACACTTCTCCTTTTCGGGACCATCGCCAACTATCACTAACGCCACGGTCGGAATCTGCCCCTTTATGATGGCCACCGCCTTCAGCAGCAAGTCGACTCCCTTCTTCTCCACCAACCTGCACACCGTCAGAAGAACGGGACCCTTTCTCCCCAGGCTCAGCCGTTCGCGCAGTTCGGGACGCCTATTGACTGCAAAACGAGCGGTATCGACGCCACCGGAAACCACATTGACCGCAGCCGGACTGACCCCCACTTCCAGCAAACGGTCGCGGGTGAAATCGCTATTGGCGATGACCGCCGATGCGGCACATGCCGCCCGCCTGACGAGTTCACGGCGTGCCGAGAAAAGCACATCCTCAAAGCAGTTCGGCTTGCCCAAACGCCGGTAAAGAGCATAGATCTTTTGTTCTAATAGAGGATATGCCAGCAAGTTGGACCCCAATCTGAATGGATATGGCACCCAGCAGCGCATGATATCGTTGCCCACCGACCGGCAAACCACCGGAATACCATCGAGGGCCGCCAGCAGACCGTAGAACGGTGTGCTACCGTACACGATACTTGAGTTGAGCTTGACGGTAAGCCTGTGCAGCAAGCGCAAGTTGGCCCAGTAACTCAACCGGCTGAGGATGCGATAGGTAGGATACGGCTGGGCCGAGTCGTACTCAGCGGCGGCCATTGCATCTTTGGCCTCCCTGTAGGTTACGACCGCGATAGAATGGCCACGTTTGTACAATCCGTTCGCCAGCGCTACAGCGTGGGTTTGCATACCTCCTACGGATGGCGGATACTCCGGCTGGACGAGTAGAATCAAGACGCTTCGTACTCCAGGTCGATAATGGTCATTTTGAAGCCTCTGCTGGCAACCGCAGACACAGTCTATTCGTTGCAGATTCGACTGTCAACAGCAGCAGCTTACCGCGTCGCATCCAATCCGTTATCACCAACCGCTTTTCAATTCACATACTCAGCGTGACCAGGCTGATCTGGCTCGTTGAAGGAAATGAGCCAGACCTGCCAAACTCCTTATTAGCCGCTATGAAGAGGCGTTTTTGTCCGCGGCGTCCTCGGCCAGCACAATTATCTTGTCCGACTCTGCGAATGTGACCGCCACAGACTTATCCGGATTAATCACGACACCATAGGCTTTTGCCGGGTTGCCGGCATGGGCTTGATGACGATAGCCAAATGCTACCTCACCACGGCGCCGCGCTGCTTCGAGGACGGTGTAGAAGTTGACCGGCCGCCCCGGTTGAACGTAGTCCGCCGCGGGCTTGAGGTAGATCTCCGATCCCTTAGTGCTCAGCAACTCGGCGAAGACGCCACCCAATGCCTTATTCTCCGAGATCTGCGCCAGCATCAGGCTGATGAGCCTGTCGCTCACAACGAAGTCATCAGCGTAGTTGACCTGCACCAGAGCCCTCTTGCGAATATCCAACATC
>JAUSEJ010000981.1 GCA_030650265.1 Dehalococcoidia bacterium
AAGATCTGCCCGGTTTCCGAGAACGAAGCATCGCCAAGGGCGCGAGCGATGCCAAAATCGGCGATCTTTACCTGACCTTCCGGCGACACCAGCACATTCTGAGGCTTTACGTCCCGGTGAACGATGTTCTTGGCGTGGGCCGCCTGGAGGCCGGCGCAAATCTGGCTGGCTACGCTTACGGCGCGACCAACGGCGAAGGGAGCTTCTTTCTGGATCAGGTCTTTCAAACTGGCGCCCTCGACGAACTCCATGACGATGAAATACTTGCCCGCCTCATCGCCCACGTCGAAGACATTTACGATGTTCGCATGAGTTAGGCTCCCGGCCGATCGGGCCTCTTGCAGGAATCTGCCGAGAAAGGCCTTGTCACTGGCATACTGTTCACGCAAAACCTTTACGGCGACAAACCGGCCGAGAAGCTGATCCTCGGCCTTGTAGACCTTAGCCATGCCTCCCTGTCCGACAAGCTCAATAAGCCGGTATCTATTAGTCAGTTGCTCCATTACATCTCCAATACAGTCGGCCTTTTCATCGACAATGATACATCAGCCAGTCTGTGACGGCAAGCGCGGGAATGGGCATGCCTGGCCTTGTCAAAAGGGGCCGATCATGGTAGTATACCCGCGGACATGGGCTGGAGCAGTGGACCCTCACTTGGATTGATCATGCCGGTAGCCAGTGACAACTTCGATAATCTCATAGAGCAACTTGCTGCATGGATAGAACGAAAAGGTATGTCAGGCCCTGCAGTGCTGTTCCTGGAGGCCAACAAACCCCTGAGCTTCGTCGCCAGTCAGACGTTGCTCCTATTCCAGCCCGTCCTGAGTTTTGCTCTGGGCGGCCGGTTTCCTGGTGACCTCGCCCTTCTACTCGAAGATAGGACGAAGGTGGACCAGTTGATAAGCAGACTAGAGCGAGGACGCGAATAGAGCAAATGTCCATCCTACAAAGGCTCATCAACTTGGTTACCGATCTCTACTATGACCTTTTGTTCTACTCGAGCTTCAGGACCGGTTCAGCCTATCTTCTCGGATTATTGTCCATCGTCTTGATCGGAGGCCTAACCTTCTACTTTTCGCGGCGACTGCGGTCGTCACGATTCCCATCGCTCCGGAAGATCGAAGGAATCGCCGACCTCGACCGGAACGTGGAGACCGCCGCCGAGACCGGTAAGGCTGTGCACTTCTCACTTGGTACCGGCAGTTTGGGCGACGGGCAGACTATTCAGACCCTCGCCGGCATCGATCTTCTTGGGGAAATCGGCCTGAGCACCGCGGCCGCCGGTCCGCCGCTAATCGTGACAACCTCGAGCGCCCTCGCTCTGCCCATCATTGAACGAACGGTCCAGAAAGCGTACGCCGAGGCT
>JAUSEJ010000988.1 GCA_030650265.1 Dehalococcoidia bacterium
TCGGCGTTGAGGCCAAGGTTTAGCACCGTGTCCATCATGCCTGGCATGGAGAACCTGGCGCCGGAGCGAACGGAAACGAGCAGGGGATTGGCGGGATTCCCGAAAGTCTTTCCAGTCTCACGCTCCGTTTTCTTGAGTGCCGCCAGGGTCTGGTCCCACATTCCCGGGGGGAAGGCTTTTCCGGAGGCATAATAGGCGTTGCAGGCTTCCGTCGTAATGGTGAAGCCGGGAGGGACGGGAAGTCCGGCGTTCTTCATTTCCGATAGGCCGGCGCCTTTGCCACCGAGAAGATCGCGCATCTTTGCGTTTCCATCTTCGAATAGGTATACCCATGTCTTAGAGCCTTGTGTCACGCAGTAACCTCCTTGGAGAGAATATAGTTGTCGGCAATTCCCGCTGGTGATTGCGGCTGCGCGCATTATATAGGATTCTAGATTCTTTCACAAGCGCTCAGAAACTGAGTTCCGCAGCCATGATGTGCGCTGGCGACGGGCCGCGCCGAGCCCGCCTTTGTTTCGATTACACAGGCAAAGGACTCTCTATCTTGAACAGGCTGCTCCGTCAAACGTGTGTGCAAAACCCGCGGGCCCCGACTGAGAACTTCAATCGCTGGATTCGGAATTGGTGATCGCCTGGTCGTCTATCGATGGGTGTGGGGCGCCTTTCCAGAGGTCTCGGGCTCCGAAGGCCCATGAGCAAAATATGACAGGTAGACCAAGAGTAAGAAGGCCATAGAAAGGCCAAATGCTGTCGTCGAAGATCCCTAATTCCTGGCTCCGCATGCCTTTTAGCCAGACTAGCGCTGCGCAAAACAGCGAAACATAACCAAGGTAGAAGAGAAGCCGGCCGGCCCGGGGAAAGCGACGGCCATCGCGATTGGTGAAGCGCGATCCAGACATAATAAAATCCCAGGGAACGGCGATCGCGAGAACGATGATCGACGCCGTGTCTTTTGGCAGTGATAGACTGCCAAGAATATGAAAGGAGGTGGCAACAAGAATAGCGATCGTCGCAATGCCGGCGAGTCCAGCCAGGCTCAGACCCGCAACCATCGATCTGTGCGTCCGACTCGCCGCCATGGGCCGGCGGAAGGCCGACACCAGGGCGGTGATCGGGACGATTAGAAGCAAGGCAGCTTGCACCAAAACAACCAGATCGTTCAGCTGCGTCTCCTGTTCGTACAGAGAATAGATCAAGGACACAACCGTTAAAGTAAGAAGCACAGTCGCCAAGAACGCGATCCGCTCTTTGGTCAACGAACGTGACGCCAGGAAGATTAGAAGGAGCACGGCCACCGAAATTGAAGCCGCCACGTCTATTTCCGGTAGGGTCACTAGCGGCCAGAGGCCGGTGACATCCAAACCGATCATTTGGAAGAGTCCCTGTGGTCGGCCGATAGCTAACATGAGCCAGAGGCCGTAGATCAGGAGGAATACTGTAGTCGCCCCGGCACGTCGCTTGGAAAGTCGCATGGCGAAGAAGGTGCAGATGGCAACGCCTGCCGCCACCGAGCCGGTGATGAACCAGATAAGGGGCATGCTGGTGCCGATACCTGTCAGAGCGGAGACGTCCCGCAGCAGGGGCAAGAATTGATCGACTATGATTACCGTGAGAAGCGCCAAGAATAGCATGCAGGCAAGAATAAGGAGCAGCCAGAAGGGCGGCTCGTAATGGGGCGCTCCCCGTCGCCGCAAGAGGAGGCTTAGAAGCACTATCCCCAAGATCATTAAGAACGAGGTGATCACCCTCACTCCCGGCTGGAACCCACCCGCTACCCCCATTATGACTTTTGCCACAGCCGCCACGACGACGAAGCCGGCGGCGAGCGGCGCCGGGACAAACGACGTTATTTTGCCGGCAACCCACGTGCTGGTTTGTTGCGAGAGTTCACCCAGGTCCAAGCCGGCAAGAACCAGTGCAGGCATCAGGAGGAAGGTAAGCATGAGAACCTGTTCGGCGATAGATAGGGAGTACTCTGTGAGAGTAAGGGGCGATGGGCTAGCGAACGAGATCAGGATTGTCGCCAGGTTGAATAGGCCGCCGAGAATGGCGATGACGAGGAAGTCGACCATGACCGGCACACGAC
>JAUSEJ010000360.1 GCA_030650265.1 Dehalococcoidia bacterium
TACTTGCCGAGAGCAATGCGGAGTCGGTGCTTCTATGTCACGTGACCGCTCAACCATCTCATATTGATGAGATCTGCCGCCTCAGCGGCCTGCCCACCCCGGAAGTGACCAGCACGCTGGCCATGATGGAATTGAAGGGTATCGTGAGGCAATTGGGCGGAATGAATTACGTACTAGCCAAGAGGTGATTGTGCCAAAGAAACTGGTTATCGTCGAATCCCCTGCCAAGGCAAGGACGCTCAGCAAGATGCTTGGCAAAGACTACGTCATAAAGGCGTCCATGGGCCACGTGCGAGATCTTCCAAAGAGCACCATAGGTGTCGACGTGGAAAACGATTTCGAGCCGAAATACGTAAATGTCAAGGAGAAGAGCAAGATAGTCTCCGAGATAAGAGAGGCAGCCAACGGCGCCTCTGCTATATACCTGGCAACCGATCCGGACCGGGAAGGCGAGGCAATATCCTGGCATCTCGTGGAAGCTGCCAATCTCCTGAAGGACAATGTGCCCATACGCAGGGTCGCCTTCCACGAAATCACCAAGGAAGCCGTGGAGGCCGCCTTTCACCATCCCCGTTCGGTGGATATGAACCTTGTGAACGCGCAGCAGGCCCGCAGAGTGCTCGACCGTCTCGTCGGCTACATGTTGAGTCCGTTGCTGTGGAGGAAGGTGCGGAGGGGATTGTCAGCGGGCCGCGTGCAATCATCCGCGCTAAAGCTGCTCGTGGACAGGGAGCGTGAAATAGGAAATTTCAAGCCCCAGGAGTACTGGGTCATCAAGGCCGAAGTAGCCAAACCGTCCCACCCGAAGACGGCATTCTGGGCTGACTTCATCGGGAAAGCCGATGGGGTGAAACTGCCCCTCGACGCAGGCCCGCAGGCCCGACGAATCGTAAAGGAACTTCGAGAGGCAAAATACAAGGTCAAGGACAAAAGAACCAAAGAGTCGTTGCGCCAGCCGTCGGCTCCCTTTATCACCAGCACAATGCAACAGGAGGCGTGGAGGAAGCTGCGCTTTTCCGCCGACAGGACCATGAGGGTTGCCCAGCAGCTATACGAAGGCCTGGCGGTCGGAGAAGACGGCGAAGTCGGCCTTATAACCTACATGCGTACCGATTCGACACACGTTGCACCTTCGGCAATAGCCGAAACCCGCGAGTACATATCCCAGAAATACGGGGATAAGTACCTTCCGGCCACCGCCCGGCATTTCGTGAAAAAGGGCAAGTTTGCGCAAGAGGCGCATGAAGCCATCCGGCCAACCAGCGTCAAACGCGAGCCAACTTCGATGAAACAGTACCTGGACAGCGACCAATTCAAACTCTACGACCTCATCTGGAAGCGCATGGTAGCCAGCCAGATGTCGCCTATGGCGCTGGATTCCACAATTGTCGACGTCGTTGCGCTCACCGGGGTCAACGGTGATGGATACCTGCTGCGCACAACGGCGTCGGTTGTCACGTTCCCCGGCTTCAGCACGCTGTATACAGAAGGCAAAGACGAAGATGACGAAGCCGCCGCCAACGAGGAGACCTTTCCGCCACTTGATCAAGGCGACGCTCTCGATCTGCTTGACTTGCCTGACCCCGAGCAGCGATTCACCCTGCCTCCGCCGCGGTACACCGAGTCATCCCTGATAAAAGCATTGGAGCAGAAGGGCATTGGACGCCCCAGCACCTATGCCTCCATAGTGACGATAGTGGTTGCCCGCGACTACGCGAAGAAAATAGAGGGTAAGTTTCATGCCGAAGAACTAGGAGAAGTGGTCAGCGATCTTCTCGTCCAGAACTTCCCTGATGTGTCAGATATAGGATTCACTGCTCACATGGAAGAGGAACTCGACGAAATCGCCCGTGGCGAGAAACAGTGGATTCCCGTGATACGCGAATTCTACGCCCCCTTCCTGAAGGATCTGAACCAAGCTTCCGAGAAGGTCGAGAGGGTCCGATTCAAGGAAGAGCCTGCCGGGGAAAACTGTCCAAAGTGTGGCAAGCCTATGGTAATCAAACAGGGGCGGTTCGGCAAGTTCATTGCCTGCACCGGTTATCCCGAGTGCAAAACCACCAAACCGTTGGATGAGCCCGCCGGTGAGAACTGTCCCAAGTGTGGCAAGCCTATGGCAATAAGGTTGGGACGCTTTGGCAAGTATGTGGTTTGCACCGGCTATCCCGAGTGTAAGACGACCCACCCGTTCTTTGTGAAGATAGGTGTGCGCTGTCCAGAATGCGGCAACGAACTTATCGAAAGAGAGAATAAGAGGAAGAAGCCTTTCTGGGCCTGCAGCGGCTACCCCAACTGCAAGTTCCTCACCGGGAGCAGGCCGGTTGCGGCGCCGTGTCCCCAGTGCAAGGGCCTGATGGTGCTTGCCGGTCGCGGCAATGTGAAGTGCACCAAGTGTGAGTACGCCGGACCGCTCGTCGAAGAGTCGGCTGAGGGAGAAGCCGTTGCGGCAGGCGCTGACTCCGCGGTGGCCGAATAATATCCGCCTGATCCTGACCTGGAGGTAATATTGTGGCCAAGAGAGTTGCAAGGCTGAGAGTGCTCGTGATGAACGGGCCGAATCTCAATCTCCTGGGAAAACGTGACCCGTCGGTCTATGGGACCAAGACACTGCAGGACATAAATACGGCCATTCAAATCCGAGCACAGGAACTGGGAGTGGATGTGGCCTTCAGCCAGTCCAACAGCGAAGGGACACTCATCGACTTCATTCAGGCCGAGGCGCCGAACGCCGGGGCGATAATCGTCAACCCCGGCGCCCTCACCCACTACGGCCTGTCACTCCGAGACGCCTTAGAGGATACGGGACTACCGGTACTCGAAGTCCACCTTTCTAACATATACGCCAGAGAGGACTGGCGGGCGAATTCGGTTATCGCGCCGGTCGCCCGGGGGCAGATATGCGGTTTCGGGTGGCACGGATACATCGCCGCCCTGGAGATACTGGCAGCAGACCGATGAACCCAAGTCACAGCAAACCCGAACGGGTGGAAAAACTCAGGCAACTTTTGGAACAGCAGGGCCTCGATGCTATCCTCATAGGATGCTCCGAAAACCGTTCATACCTTTCAGGGTTTACCGGCTCGGATGGCTATCTGCTCATATCGGCTCGGTCCGCTTTGATCGCCACGGACTTCCGCTATTTCGAACAAACGAAGCGGGAGTCGCCGCGTTTCGAATTGCTCAAACTGAAGGGATATGGAGGCAAGTGGCTAATTGAGGCCGCCGCTCAAATCGCTTCGAAAAAGATCGGTTTCGAAGCCGTTCACCTTTCGTTCGCTTCCTACCGTTCGTTCGTAGATGCGATATCGGCTGCAGCAGCGCCGGTGGAGCTCATCCCTCAGACCGGATTAGTGGAATCGCTGAGGTCCATCAAGGATCCGGACGAGATAGAATCCATCAGCAAGGCGGCCAACTTGGCGCATCGGGCTTTCACCCAATTCGCCAGCGAACTGCAAGAGGGGATGACGGAGAAGCAGGCGGCATGGCATTTGGAACGAACTATGCGGGACATGGGAAGCCAGAATCTCCCATTTGAGATAATAGTAGCATCGGGGCCCAATGCCGCCCTGCCACACGCCCGCCCGTCAGATCGTGTCATCGCGGCAGGAGAGCCCGTGATAGTGGATTTCGGCGCCAGGGTGGACGGCTACTGTAGCGACATAACGCGGACTTTGTGGCTGGGCAAGGCAGACGACCGGCTTATCAGGGCGAACGACATCGTGTTCGGAGCGCAGAGGACAGCAATCGAGTTGATCAGGGCGGGGATGACAGGGAGACTGGCAGACAAGCTTGCCCGCACGGTCATCGAGCACGGCGGATATGGTGAGGCATTCGGACACGGACTGGGTCACGGCATAGGACTGGAAACACACGAAGCCCCTCGTCTGGGACCCTCCTCGGAGGATACTCTGTGCGATGGCATGGTGTTCACAGTTGAGCCTGGAGTGTACTTTCCAGACTGGGGCGGCGTGAGAATCGAAGACACGGTGGTGATGGAAGGTGGCAAAGTGAAGCCCCTCAACAGAAATGCTGATGCAACTTAGCCGAAGCGACTCTCGTGATATATAATAGATCTCTTCGGGAGATCTAACCACGATCGCCTGAACAACCGGGAAGGATAATCATGATAAGCAGCACGGATTTGAGAAAAGGGGTTTGCGTCGTCCTCGATGGTGACCTGTACCAGGTCGTGGAATATCACCATATAAAG
>JAUSEJ010001002.1 GCA_030650265.1 Dehalococcoidia bacterium
ACTGCCTAACGCTTGTCGACAAACCTCTTGGCCGACTCCGCGGCGACTATGCCCTCGCCTATGGCAACTGCCGGATGAGTGGTATGGCCGTCGCTCGCCATACCGGCCGCGAAGAGTCCGGCGATCTTCGTTTCCATCGCAGTATTGGTTGGCACTCGCGCCGATGAGCTCAAGGCCAGCAGTCCCTCGAGAAACTCCGTGTTGGGAGTGCTCCCTGTCGCGACGAAGACGCCCGAAACCTCCAGTAGTGACGCGTTTCCTGAGTCTGCCTGCCTGAGTTGCAATCCGGTTACTTGCGAATCACCGACGATGGCTTCAACGCCGACGCCCAAACGTGCCTCGATCTTGGGATTGCTCGCCACACTCTGTCGTAGAATATGGCATGCATCGAGTTGCTGACCGCTGTGGACGATCACCACCCTGGCGGCGTACTGGGTGAGGAAAATGGCCTCGCGCAGGGCCTCGTCATCGCCGCCGACCACCGCCACCGGCTGATTCCGGAAGAGACCACCATCGCAGGTAGCGCAGTAGGAGATGCCCGAGCCTTCCATCTCCTCTTCTCTGGGAATACGTAGCTTCCCATGGGAGGCTCCGCTAGCTATAATGACTGCGCGCGCGTTTAGGGTCCCGTCGTGGGTCTTGACGACAAATCCCCCACCTCGCCGCTCGATGCCCGTCACCTCCGTGATCTGCGTGTCCACGCCTAGTTTCTCTGCCTGGTCAGCCATTCCCATGCCTAAGTTCATCCCATGGACGCCGTCGGGAAAGCCCGGATAGTCCTCGATGAGGTCGGCGTTGACCAGCCAGCCCCCGATCATCTCTTTCTCGACCATAACTGTCTTGAGGCCCAATCTACCTGCCTGCAGTCCCGCGGAAAGCCCTGCCGCTCCACAGCCGACGATGACCAGGTCGTACGAGTTTGTTCGATTCAAATTCCTTGCTACCTCCAAATAGCTTTCTCCGCGGAGAGTGCGGAGAAAGCTGAGTTATGTTTGTTTTACCGGCGCACTCGGCGATCTCCGCGCTGCGAAAACGACAACTCCGGCAACTGTTACTGGACTTTTGCCGGCGATTCTAGCGATGCAACAAATTGAGACAGCCAATTTGCCTTGTCAGGAATCGTGTCAGATAACCACTTCCCCGGATCCCCGGCCAGTTCGACTATCCCTAGTTCACCCGCATAGTGATTGTCAAGACAATCCATGGGACAGAACATCAGTTTGTTTAGATGCTGATAAAGGCCGTGTTTCTTCGCAGACTCGTGGTGGCCAACCGACAAATCAAGATAGAACTCTGTCGGTGCAAGCTTTGCCAGATTCTTCGACTTGTCGTCACCGTACACCGAGCCAGGTCCTAAACGAAGGCTTGTGTAGATTGTCATCATGCCGTTCTTTATGGCCCATTCCACCCCTTCGGCTGTGGAGTCCCGTGCTTCTTGCCAAGTTCTGTGCCCGTTGTCTGGTATCATGGTGGCGCCTCCAACAAATGCTGTCGCCACGTTCCCGGCGCCGAAGACGTCGACCGCCTCCACGAGAGCCTCCAGGTACCAATCGTAGCCGTCGCGTTTTGTCTTTCCGGGGCATATCTCCTCAAATAGGTGGCGATCCCACACTTCGATATTCATGATGACGCAGTCAAGCCCGGCATCCTTCAGCCTTTGCATGTTCTTCCTGCTCATAGGCTGGCAATTGGCAGTAAAAACGGGTTTGTAGGGGGCCTCTTTTGCGACTCTCTCCACGAAATCGAGATGGAGCGAAGCCTCTTTATCGGCGTCCTTAAACGCTCCCATCTGAAAGAGGCCTTCGAGAAGCCTTACGTTTGAACTGAGAATCTTGTAAGCCTCGACCACTTCATCCAGCTTAACCGTGATAGCACGAATAGCCCCGGCCGTGCGGGCGCCTTCCTGCGTGGCGTCGTAGTTACAGAATTTGCATTGTTCCCCAAGCGAGAAATACTCGCAGTGTCGTACGGGAGTAATGCCAAAGCAATGTGGAGCTTTCAGGTTAACGAGGCTGGTTACCGGCGTTCCACTACTGGTCAACGGTTCTTTCTGCTCGGCGAATGGCCAGGGCTTCTGAGGGAAGTAGATATCCTGAACCTTCTCCTCCCCTTCAAACAGGGCAAATTGGCCGGAATCCAGTTCCCTGATCTCATAGGGGCTGGTAGAATCTCTTTCGATTCTCGCGCCGAGGCCGTTCTTCATCTGGAACGCACCCAATCGCTTGACATAACCCGGCCTTGTTTCCAATCTCGGTAGCTCACGGTCGTAGCTCTGGTAGGTTCCTACGCCACCGGAGCGTGCCCAGTGGCCTATGTTGTCAAAGGCGTCGGAATCCCTGATACCCAGTGTCAGAGCATCTAACTTAACAATAACCTCTCTGGGAACGTTGGGGTATTTCTTCTGCAGTTCATCGACTCGGGTCATGACCTCTCCTCCTTCATTCGCTACCTTGAGCCTTCGTCCACCCTGGCCACTTCGAGCAAGCAGTATGATCAAACTTTCTAACAAGCTATCAAGCTGATGCTAAAGCCAGCTTCTTTCCCGCTACAGGCCGATGCTAACTGTCTCGAGAAATGCTGAGTGAAGCATGGCATGGCTAGATCCTAACACAGTAAGAGTCTCAAAGCAATCGCAAGAACTGCGTAACCGCATACGTAATCTACTGCTAATCAAGACGTCACAAAAGGTTTGCTGAGCGGGAGAGGGCTGTTGTCAGACTCCACGCCCACCGTCGAGATTCAGCGAGGTTCCGGTGACCATGGAGGACTCGTCGCTGGCAAGGTACAGTGCTGCGAAGGCAACATCCTGAGCCTGGCATAGGCGGCCCAAGGGAATGGTGGGCAACATGCCTTTCTTGACTGCCTCCGGGTCCTCTCCCTCGCGTCCGAATTTCCCTAGCATCGGCGTCTCCGCCAGGACAGGATTAATGGCGTTGACGCGGATATTGAATCTCGCCAATTCAAGAGCCAAGGATTGAGTAAGCACGATAGCGGCCCCCTTTGAGCTTGCGTACGCGTGGGCAGTGCCGCGAGGCCTGACTCCACTAATAGAGGCAGTATT
>JAUSEJ010001003.1 GCA_030650265.1 Dehalococcoidia bacterium
GCTGCCGTTCTTGCGTAAACCAACACCACTATCATAGTGCGATTTATGGCAGAAGACTATCCGCTCGTCAGTATTATCTTGACGACCCTAAACGGCGCGCGCTACCTGCGTGAGGCCATCGACAGTTGCTTGGCCCAGACCTATACCAATATCGAGCTGATCATCGTTGATGGCGGCTCCACAGACGGGACGCTGGATACGGCCAGAAGGTTGTGGCCAAACAGGAATATCGAGTCGCTCATTGAGGGCGAATCGAGCAGCGCACAAGTCTCTCGAGAGGCAGAAGCAGAGCGAAGCGGACCCACCTTACGACTGCTAACTCAAAAGGGTCACGGAAAGGGGGCGGCCTTGAGAACCGGATTCGCCGCCGCTACCGGTGACATCATTGTCATGCTGGATGCCGATGGTTCAATGGATCCAAGAGAAATCTCCACTTTTGTCGGTCCCTTGCTGGCCGGCAAGGACTTCGTCAAAGGCTCCCGTTTCTTCCAGGGTGGTGGAACAGAGGACATGACATTGCTTCGCCGCCTGGGCAACCTGGCATTCGTGATGCTCACGCGCCTCATCTACGGAGGGCACTACTCCGACCTGTGCTATGGTTACAACGCCTTCTGGGCCCATATACCCAACTGTCTGGAACTTGTCTCCGATGGCTTTGAGATCGAAACGGCGATGAACCTGCGGGCCTTGCGTGCCGGACTACTGGTTGCGGAGGTACCAAGTTTCGAGGCCTGCCGTAAGAATGGCGTCGGCAAGCTGAAGACCTTCCCCGACGGCTGGCGAGTAATCAAGACGATTTTCAAGGAGCGCTTCTTGGTTAGTCCCGTTTGCGCAGTCGGTAATAGGGATAGGGCTACCTACCAAATCAACACCTTTTCGGACTACGCACCGAACGATCAGAGTCCTGCTCAAGAGCCGAATGGCGGTTACTCACCCAAGACGAAATAGAACAGTCTTAGGTCCACTGTCGCGAATCATTGACGCGACGACACTGATTGATCGGCAAGGAGGCTTAAGTGGCCGTGGCTCTGGATATTTCAATCGTCATCTGCGCTTACACCGAAAAGCGTTGGGAGGAAACGGTCGCAGCCGTGGAGTCGATCAAAAACCAGTCTACACCCGCAACTCAAATCATTGTCGTTATTGACCACAATCGGGCTTTGTTACTGCGGGCGATCCGCAATATCTCTGGAGTTGTGATAGTTGAGAACCGGAAGCAACGCGGCCTATCAGGGGCGCGAAATACTGGCGTCGAGATGGCAATAGGCGAAATAGTCGGATTCATCGACGACGACGCTAGCGCTGCTGAAGACTGGCTGGAGCGGATAGGCGCCGGTTACGCTGACCAGTCGGTCATAGGCGTGGGCGGGGCGGTCGAGCCAATCTGGCACAATGCCCGGCCCAAGTGGTTCCCAGAGGAGTTCGACTGGGTTGTCGGTTGCAGTTACCGGGGCATGCCGTCCTCGGCCGCAACGATACGCAACCCGCTTGGCTGCAACATGACGTTCCGGCGAAGTGTTTTCGAACTGGTCGGTGGGTTTCGTGAAGACATAGGGCGCGTTGGCACTCTGCCTGTGGGCTGCGAAG
>JAUSEJ010001023.1 GCA_030650265.1 Dehalococcoidia bacterium
GGTCGATGAAGTGATGCAACCAATGAGCGATTCGGGCGTCAAGGGGGACCTACTCTATGCTGCCGTGCCTTACCACGGCTTCGAGTTTCAGATACAGGTAAAAGAAAAATCAACTTAGTTCAGGGGAGGTAAAGCAAATGCCAGTCACCGCTAACAGACAGGTCAACATATCCAGTGGAATCACGACTTGGGGCACCACGGGCACGGTTGTCCGCAAGCTCCACGGCATTACCCAGCAAAGTGGGCAAGTAGTAGATAAGAACCAGGTTGTCAAGGCGCTCGGCTGGCTTGGCCCCAGTCCGATTAGCGCCCAAGTGTCGCAGACGGCGGAAGTGAGCTTCGAGGGCGTTTGTGTATATGAAGATCTGCCCACGATTCTCAATGGCTTTTTCACAGGTATCACCGCCAGCACATCGGCAGCAGCGCCCTATCTCTATCCTTACACCGCTCCGGTGAGCAGCACACAGGTCTTCTATCACTTCACAATGGAATTTGGCACTTCGGGGGCGGTATATCGGTCTAATGGTACGGTCTTCAACGACTTAACTATCAAAGGCGAGGCAGGCGATCTCTGGAATTATACCGTGGGCGCAGTTGCCAAGCAAATCATCAATGGCACTACGGGCGTTTCTACGAGCGTAGCTGATAGGCCAGTCAACGTGGTAAGGATGGCTGATACCACACTCTACGTCGATGCGTTTACCGCTACAGGTGCAACCACTGCCGTCAGTGCAACATTGATCAACTTCGAGTTGGACTACAAGACGGGCAGGCATGTAAAGACATTCGCCGGTAGCGTCTTCCCTGGCGACTTTGGCGAGTCCAACCATGAGCCAACCTTGAAGCTAACCGCTGAGTTCAATGCCAGCGCCAAGGCTTATGTGGATGAACTTCTTGGAAGCACCGGAGCAGCAGTCAAACGGGCTATCAAGATCAGATCGTCAGCCTCTTCTAGCACCATAACTGCTGCCATACATTTTGCTGGGCAACTGGTGGACGGGGTGAAGCTATTCGACGATAGATACGGCAATATGACGGTTGGCTTGAATTTCAGCGGCGTCTATTCAACCGCGATGGCTAATTCCCTTCTCATAAGCATAGAAAATGGATCGAGCAGCGTCACAACCTAAGAGGGCATCATAAGGAGGAGATATGACTAAATTGTTCGTGCGAGCAATCGACTCGGAAGCACCTGGCTCTTATCGAGACCGGGCCAGATTGTTTGCCATTGTAGAGAAACTGGAACAGGCCAAAACATCCAGCGATCCCTATCTGACTGCTCAGGCGTTCCGACTAATCGAAGAGGCTCTCATGCCACGTCTCAGCACCGACGATGGGACGCCTGTCAATGACGTTCTGGATCGACTATCGGCCCGGGATTTCGATGCACTCCTATCTGGCCTGATGTCGTCGTCCAGCGAAGAAACCGTCCCCCCAGAGAAAGCCAGCAGTTGATTTTGTGGGCCAGAGGGGACTCGCAACGGGTTCCCCCCTGGCTAATCACCCTACTGCTGGCGGAGGAGTGGAAATGCATGCCAGAGGAAATAGAGGCTAAGGCAAGCAGCAAATGGGTGGACAGGTGGCTAACCCTTCAAGCGGCTAAAGGTAAGGCGCAACGTCCGAGTAGCCACGACCACGACCCTAATGTGAGGAAGATGTTCTAGTGCCAGAGCAGATCGAGATCATCGTAACCGTCAACGATCGGGCTTCCGGCTCGATCAACGTCATAGCCCAAGCGTTGAACAAACTCGCATCCAGTGCTATGGGCGCAATAAGTCCACAATTAGCCTTAGATAAATTGGCTATATCCTCATCTAAGGTCGCGGCAGCAAGCAGTAACGCAGCAGCGGCAGCCTCTAGGGCAGGGGGGGCGAACAACAATTTAGCAGCTACGGCTGCCAGATTAACGACGGCTGACAACAATGCGGCAGCCGCTATTCTCAGAGTTGCCACCGCGGACAATAATTTGGTGGCCTCGGCTGGCCGAGCTATAACGGCAACCAACAATGCGGCAGCGGCGGCCGCGAGAAATGCAACAGCCTATAACAATTTGAGTATCTCGGCGGCGAGACTCGTTACGGCGAACAATGCAGTGGCGATTTCAGCCTCCAGGGTTATAACGGCGCAAAACACTGCCGCGGCTTC
>JAUSEJ010001025.1 GCA_030650265.1 Dehalococcoidia bacterium
GACCTGGGGGATCAACGGAGGAATAACGGAAAGAGTGGGCGATCTGCCGAAAGAGGGTCAGGCCGTAAACGCCTTTGTCAATATCATTGGCGTCGAGGATGTTGACCAGACCATCGCCAAAGTGAAGGCGGCAGGAGGAACCATTGCGATGGACAAAATGGCGGTGCCCACCGTTGGCACGCTTGCCTATTGCAAGGATCCGGAAGGAAACCTGTTCGGCATCATCAAGCCCAGTCCGATGATGTAGTCGCCTGGCGCCGGCACGTCGCCGATGGCGATTCGCACGGCTCTCAGCACCTTTCGAAGTAGAGACTCCGGCACTCGATCCCCGAGGGGGCCTTCGTCGAGTAATTCCACGTTCAGGGTTGTGATCTCCTCGCAGAATACGACAGAATCATGGCTGAGACCACCGACGTCGCCGCGAATGGGAACATGGTTGGGTCCGAATCAATAGTGATGGTAATCCTTCGCTTGTTCCTCTGTGTCATTGTGCCTCCCCTATGTACATACTAGTAGTATGACATTCCCTCATTTGTTATGCCATCCGCAATGTCACCCGTCAAGTGTCGACCTTAATGAATCTCAAGCTGCAATTTGAAGGCTTCCTCAATCTTGCGCATGTCTGCTTGAGAAAGAAGGCCAGCGCTGCGAAACAGACGGTCCTTGCTGACAGTCGTCAATTGGTCTGCCATAGCTTTACTCGCTTTGCCTTCGAAAGTTACAGATGCCTCGCTGGGATATAGCCGATTCGTCTTGCTGGTGAGAGGAACAACTTGAACTCGATTCAGGAACTTATTCGCTGCATCGTTGCTGACTATCACGGCCGGCCGCTTCTTCTTGATTTCGCTGCCGATTGAGGGATCGAAGTTGACCTACCAGACCTCACTCCGTTTCATCGGCGATGTCCTGTAACGTCATCTCGGCCCACTCGATGGCTTCCCCCTCCCTCGTCGTGTCTCTCGCCATTTCCGCATAGCCTAGCTCCAGGTTTCGCTGGACAGCGTGGGGCCTGACCAGCGCCTCAATGAATTTGCTTACATTTCGCGGCCCAATAATCATGTAGAGACCATCGTAGACTTCTTCGTGAATTGTTATAGTCAGTTTCTTCTGAACCACACACCTCCTACACGTGTACCATACGTGTAGTCGTTCGGATGTCAGAAGCGCGGACCGGCGCAAATCGCACGGTGCGTAGCGGCACGCTAAATGTTGAGAAAAGCCAAGATGGAGACACTACACGAAGTCGGCTACCGCTACGGGCCTTTTCACTGCACAGTTCCAGCGATGCAGCTTGATCCTCTCGATCTCGTGCAAGGTCACAGCGGTCAAGTAATTCTCCCCACAATGCGGACAACTGATCACCGGCACCTGCTCGATGATCAGTAAGTTCTCGCCCCTACCATAACTCCGCGTCACCCTTCGCATTCGTGCCCCTTCCTTACCGCACATATCACAAATCATAGATGTCCGCCCTCCTGTCCTACTCAACCCACACTGTGATGATCACCAGCTTGCCCGTCGGGCTCAACTTGGCCACGACCCCAATTCCAAGACTTGCGCCCGCTTGACCTACCACCACATACTTCCACTCTCCCGTCTCACGGTCCTTCTGACGCCGCGCAATCCCACCCGTAAGGATACTTCGTTCTACATCAAAGATAGTCAGATCGTCTGCATCCATCTCTTCTTCGGCATGCAAGGTCATCACATACTGGCGGCTAAGGATTTGCTCACGTATGCGATGCAAGATGCGGACAAACATGAAACGTCCTAAAACACTGGTTTTGGTTCGAAGGATATGAACCTGTTTCCAATCCAGAAGCTTTCTCGATCCCTAGACCTGGAGCTTGTTTAGGAACCGACCCATCCTGGTCAGGGCCTCGTTGATCTGGTCGAGCGAGGTGGCATAGCAGCAGCGAACGTGGCCCTCGCCACAATTGCCAAAGGCGTTGCCGGGCACCACGGCTACCTTCTCCTCAAAGAGCAGCCTCTCCGCAAACTGCTCGCTGCTGAGGCCGGTCGACACGATGGAAGGAAAGGCGTAGAAGGCTCCTTTGGGCTCGAAGGTCTGCAGGCCAAGGTCGTTTAGACCCTTCACCATCACCCGGCGGCGGCGGTTGTAGTCCTCGACCATCTCCTGGACGTCGGACTCTCCCCGGCGCAGAGCCTCCAGCGCCGCGTTTTGGGCCATGGCGGGAGCGCACATTACCGTGTACTGGTGAACCTTCATCATGGCCTCGATGATCTCCGCCCTCGCCGCGGCGTAGCCAATGCGCCAGCCAGTCATGGCGTAGGCCTTGGAGAAACCGCCGAGAACGACGGTTCTTTCCCTCATCCCGGGCAGCGAAGAGAAACAGGTATGCTCGCCATCATAGGTCAGGCGATCGTATATTTCGTCGGAAACCACGAGCAAGTCGTGCCTCTCGACCACCTCTGCGACCGCCGCCAGCTCTTCTCTGCTCATCACCGCCCCGGTCGGATTACTGGGATAGCCGAGAAGAACGGCTTTGGTTCGCGGGGAAATGCTGCTTTCGAGATCGTCGGGCCTGAGCTTGAAGTCGTTAGTCAGAGAGGTAGGAACGGACACGGTTGCTCCTCCCGCCAGGGTGATACAGGGCGAGTAGGAGACATAGCAAGGATCGGGAACGATGACTTCATCGCCGGGGTCGAGGAGGGCTCGCATGGCCAGATCCAACCCTTCGCTAACGCCAACCGTGATGAGAAGTTCGGTGCGGGGGTCATAACCCACACCGTAACGACCGGAGATGTGCAGGGCAAGCTCCTGCCTGAGTTCCAGCAGGCCGTAGTTAGACGTATAAGAGGTCTGGCCTTTCTCGATTGAGTAGATTGCGGCCTCCCTGATACGCCAGGGCGTGGCGTAGTCCGGCTCGCCGACCCCGAGAGAGATCACACCCTCCATCGATGAGAGCAGATCGAAGAATTTGCGGATTCCCGAAGGAGGGATGCTGTGCACCCGATTCGATATCAAAGAGCGTTGACGCTCCGGGCGCGCCAGCGGTGTGATAGCCATTGGTCCCTGTCTCCCTACGGCGATACGGCGAGCCTCGACCCTTCCACGATCGCTTCCATAATCTCGCCGTCTTCTTTGTATTTCTTCATTAGAAAATGGGTTGTTGTGCCTTGAACTCCA
>JAUSEJ010001035.1 GCA_030650265.1 Dehalococcoidia bacterium
CACCTGGCCTGCCACTTCTTCTCGATCTCTTGGGGTTCATAGTCGGGAACCATCAGTGCCCTCCAGCAAAATAAAGATGAAAAGCCCTTCCTCCCAAACGGGGATGAAGGGCAGCTCGGCGGTCTTCTAGCTTCGGGTGAATCAGACGAAGAATGGTGGAGCTGAGGGGACTCGAACCCCTGACCCCAACACTGCCAGTGTTGTGCTCTCCCAGCTGAGCTACAGCCCCCAATCGTCCCGTCCTGATCGGTACAGACAGATTCTACCAGATTAGAAACTGGATTGCAAGTGATTGGAATCTCCTATGATCCGGGAGGCAGCCACATGTGGGAGAACTCGGGCCGGATGCGAAAATAAAGTGTGGCGCTACCTAGTCAATTGACAAAGGACGGACTTAGGGCCGATAATGGGAGCCACACCCAATCCCGTTCATCAGGCTTAACCAGCATGAGAAGGATGTTCCCTGCCCTGGCGCTCGTCTTTGTGGCCGCCCTCGGGCTCTACTGGGCCACACTGGCGCCTGGGGTGACCGGCGGCGATAGCGCCGAGTTCCAGTTCATTCCGTACATCCTGGGCATCGCTCATTACACTGGTTATCCTCTATACACGCTTGTTGGCAAAGTCTGGTCCTTCCTGCCATTCGGCACCGTCGCCTACCGGATGAACCTACTTTCCGCTGTGCTAGGAGCGATAGCGGTTGCCGCTACCTTCCTGATGTGCTGGTCGCTGACGCGGAGTAAGCTCGCCGCCATGGCCGGGGCGGCGGCGCTGGCAGCCTCGCCGCTGTTCTGGTTGTGGTCTACTATTGCCGGAGTACGCTCGGGAAGTGTTATGTTCCCGGCGCTGATGATGGGCCTCGCCCTCGTCTCGGTCACTCAAAGATCGGCTCCGGGCGCAATCGGAAACGGCGTGACGACCCTGACCAGACTGAAGCGTGACGACCACTGGATCGTGGTACTGGCTTTCATGAGCGGTCTCGCCCTCGCGCACCATCGTTCTGTCGCCTACCTCATGCCCGGACTGGCGCTCTTTGTCCTGCTCGTGGATTGGCGGTTGGTGCTCCGCTGGCGCACCTTGGCCTTGTCCACGGCTGCTGCCCTGTTGCCCTTGCTCACGTATATCTACTTGCCACTGCGGGCACGTCTCGGGGCGCCGTTTGACCAAACCCGACCGGACACCTGGGACGCCTTCTGGAACCTGGTGCTGGCAGTCTCAGACACCCGCGATCACCTGTCGATACCGATGAGTGAATTTGTCCATCGTTTGGTGATGGCGGGGCAGACGTCTCTGGACCAGTTCGGCCCTATCGTGATCGGGTTGGCCGCAGCAGGAACCATTGCCCTGGGGCTACGATGGCCCAGAGCGCTTGTGCTTTCGGGCCCGTTCCTGCTAGCCACTGTCGTGCACACCATCTTTTGGAATGTCGGGCTGGAGCAGCTAAACGTCGTGTATCTACTTCCAGTGTTTCCCGTCGTTTCGCTAGCTGCGGCAGCGGGCATCGAAGGAATGGCACGCCTTGTCGAGAGGGCTGTCAGGACGTTCGCCAGGTCGAGAGAAACGCGCGCCAATGCGGTCGGCCTGAGATTGGCGCTTGCTGTAAGAGTAGTTCTCGTCGCGCTCACGGTCGGATCGCTAGTGTTGCGCGGGCTGGATGAGCACGAACTAGCCACACGCGCGGCCTTCAGACCGCTAGACCAGTTCCGTCTGGACCTCAACGGAGGCATAGCATCCCAGCGTCTGGTGCTGTCCAGCCTACCATACATCGAGCCAGGTGCGCTCGTTCTTGCCCACTGGGAGCAGGCAACCGCCTTTTGGTACTACGAGTTTGTTAATGGGATAAATCCGACTGTGGAAGTCTACTACGGCTTAACCGACTCGGTACGGGTTCTGACAGAGAATTCGGATCGGCCAGAATATTTGGCATACTCTATGGCCGTGCCACCCAAGAAGTCGCTCACAATGGTCGGTCCGCTGGTCAAAGTTCAGGACGCCCCGAGCAGCACTGTGGCTGGTGGCGGGAAGCACGATGCGATGCCTTTGGAGGGCGGCCTTATTCTGGCAACCTGGGAGTTCTTTGATAAGGATGGGAATCGGAGCGGCACGCTGCCTGGCGAGCACGCTGTGCTGGCCGTGGAGTTGTACTGGCAGGCGTCGAGCCGAATGGAGCGCGACTACTCAGTATCGATCCGGCTCATGAACGACAAGGGACAACTGACCGCGCAATCAGACAACCGGCACCCGGTACTCGGCCTCTACCCGACGAGCCATTGGTCAGCCGGGGAGGTGGTTGGCGACTACTACGAACTAGCGTGTCGTACTCTGCCAGCGGGGACGTACAGCCTGCAGCTCGTGGCTTATGAGAGCACGGCGGGTGGTTTCCACAACCTGCGCGTTCTTGGGCCGGACGGCCAGCCCTTGGCCGAGACCATCGTGTTGGCTGCCCGCGTGCCATGCGGGGAGCGGTAGCCAAATGAGATGGAGATCTTTGAATTCGCCCAATTGACGTTAGTACGGGGTAGGCGTATAATGATAATTGCCAGTCAGCCATCGTCTTACTGCTTGGGAGGATAAAATGGAAATCGATCTTGGAAACGAATGTGTAGTCGAGTTGCAGGCGGCCTTCACTCAAAGCCAGATCAGGGACAGGGCACTTATCAGACGGGTTGAAGCTTTTGGCCAGGTGGCAAGATTCATTCAGCGGGCCAAGCCGGAGGACATCGATATTAGCGTCGTTCAGAAACGCTATAAGGTGTTCTGGCTCGCGGTGGGCACTTCGCGCTATGTCTACGACCGGCGTCATACCTACCAGGTCGAGGTGGCGCCGGAGGTTCAACAGGTCACCATTTATGATAACAAACACGATGTGGTGCGAGACCGTACCGGCGTTTTCGAGCTCGAGGCCGTCGAACATTGCGTCGAGGAGTCTCGCGCCGAACTGACTCTCGACCCCATGCGCGGTCAGGAGACCGACTACCGCAAATACCTGACGTTTCCGAGAACGGACGTCGCTGACCTCGCCGCTCTGGAGGCGGCCGGATCCGAGGTGGAAGCACCCGAGATTCGGAGTTCGTTCGTCGTCCGCAAGATCATCAGCCAGTTGATGAAGACCTTCCAGGCCGACAATATCCTCGAGGAGAAGATCTTCATCGAAGAGGTTACCCTCTGCTGCCGGCCGGTATATGCCGTCGAGTACAACTGGAAGTCCAAAAACAAGAAGATGGTCGAGGAATTCGATGCCCTGACCGGCGAGATAAACTCCGAAGGCGGTCAGATACGGCAGGGAGTGAGGCGCGTTCTGAAAAACGACGCCCTGTTCGATATCGGCGCCGATACCATCGGCATGGTGATGCCTGGCGCCAACATCGCCATCAAGCTGGGCCGCTTTGCCGCCAGCAAAGCCGTTCGTTAGGTTAGCCCGCACCGGGGCGGTTTGCGGACCGCCCCCCAAGCGTCAACCGTTCCCGGTAGGGCTTCCTACGGGCTTGCCATCTAACCACAGGTAAGCTCTGGCTACCGTCGTGCCTCTTGTTTTTCCCGTCCTCGCTTGCTACAATGAAGCCAAATATTGCGGAACCTCCAGTAGTTATTTCTAGTCAACTCAGAATAGCAAGTCAACTAGATTGCTGCGTGGAATTGAATCTCGGAGTACGGCGATGAACCACGGAAAGCACGGAAGACACGGAAACTGATTAGCTGCTACGACTAAGAATCCATCCAGGCTATGGATCAACAGGGATTCCGTGCTTTCCGTGTATTCCGTGGTAGAAAAGGATATCCAACTATGAAGAAGATCACCACCGAAGATGCCGAAACCAAATCCCCCGACCTCGTCGCAGACAATATTGAGCAGCTCAAATCGCTGTTCCCCGAAGCCTTTACCGAGGGAAAGGTAGATTTCGACGTCCTCAAGCAGCTTTTGGGCGGCGCCGTGGACGAGCGGGAAGAGAAATATGGCCTCAACTGGCATGGTAAACGTCGTGCCCGTCAGCTTGCCCTGACTCCTTCCACCGGCACCCTACGCCCGTGTCCCGAGGACAGAGTGGACTGGGACACCACCCAGAACCAAATGATCGAGGGCGACAACCTCGA
>JAUSEJ010001039.1 GCA_030650265.1 Dehalococcoidia bacterium
TGGGCTCAACGTAGAAGGTCTTGGTTACTACGCTCGGCCCTGCCTCGATGGTTCCGGTCACCATTAGCTGAGGATTTGAGCGAGGGTATACGGAGTAATCGTAGAGGACGTGGCGCCCATCTCGCGAGGGAAAGCCCCAAAGCTGCTCGTCTCCCGCCCGCCATGTTAAAGGTTGCGGGGCCAACTGTTGAAGACGCGAGCCATCGGGCGATATCTGCCAGAGGAAGCTGCTCCTATCGTAGACGTTCCCTTTTTGGAAAATCAACCGGTCGTCTTCAGTCCAAGCGATGATTGGCCCAATAGGCTCGTTAATCGTCCCCTTTAGCAACGTCTGTTTCTGTCCACTCACGACGTTCATAACGTTCAGAAGGAACTCTTCTCCCTCGACGGTGATGAAAGCTACGGCGCTGCCATCAGGAGAGGTTGCCACTACACTATCGGGTGCTGTTCGACTCCATGGAATGGAGCCGTCTATCAGTTCCGTCACCGAGCCGTCCAAATCTATAAGCCAGAGCTTCGCCCGGCCAAACTTATCCCCCGACGTTCCGAAGTCGTAACGGGCGGCGGTGAATCGGTTGCCTTTCTTAGGCAAGTTGACGGTAGAGATGTCGAGGCCCTGAGTGAGCTGGGCCTCACCGAGAACGCCGGGAGCGCCGTGCGACGATCCTTCAGGAGCGGACTCTGTGCTCGCGGCGCGGTCGCCATGTACGCGAAACGTGAATATGATGAGGAATGCAGCCACAAGAACAGCAATTAGAGTAGCGGCGACAAAAGGAAGCCGAATGGTAGCTGATATTCGAGGTCTATTCTTGTCTTTCAATGCCCACCTCCGGGTCGGGAGCCAGTACTTCCATCCTTCTTCTTTGCCCGTCAGCTAAGTCGACTACTGTCAGATGATTGCTGTCAACGCAAGCGAGACGTTCGCCATCAGGCGACAGAAGCAAGGCCATTCCCGCATTCGCCTATCGGATGCCATCATGGACGCCAAGCGAATGGCGCGCCTGGTCCGATCTCGACTGCGCCGCTTCCATCGAGATTCAGGACCTTGACCATTGATTGGCTGCCATAAGCGATTTTCGTCAAGTCGGGTGAGAAAGCCGGAACGCCGAACAGGCTAAACATTTTGCTCATTCCGGAGCCGTTCGCACGAGAAATATAGAGGTCACTGGTCCCACCATCCCAGTCGGCCCAGGCGAAAAATGAGCCGTCGTGTGAGAAGCTCGCATGGTTGTAAGGAATCGTCTCGCTCGGGGCACGAATAATGGAATCCGGTATGGGGGTCACAGCGAGAGAGCCAAAGTCCAGCATCGCCAATCCGGCGAAAATCTGGCGAGGGTGGTCTCGAAGCAGAAAGGCAGCGCGATTGCCATCGGGCGAGAGCCAGAAGCGTTTGCTATTGTCGAGCACCGGCACTCTTCTCATCTGACCCGTCGCCAAATCCAATCCTTCCAACAGAAGGACCTCATACCGAGGCAGCATATCGACA
>JAUSEJ010001040.1 GCA_030650265.1 Dehalococcoidia bacterium
TGTCGATACTCTAAACCAGCGCGACAACTCTGTCAAGCCTGAGCTCAGCCTGGAATTGCTGCATCTTCTGTTCCCTACTACCCTTTTGTCCTTTTCGCCTCGTACCCCTTCGGGTACTGGTCCCTTAGCCGGCCAATATGGTAGAATGCGGGAGCCGACCGCCACTACAGAAAGGTGATTCGAACTCGGATGGAAGCAAATTGCCCGCTCTGCCACGCCAAGAAGATGAGCCGGTGGTACCACGAAGACGAACGCCTCTGGATTGCCGATTGTGTCATCTGTGAAGTTCCCATGGTCGTTCTCAAGGAGCACAGCATGGGCAGCGAAGATGACCTCGACCACATGGTGCGCACGGCGAAAGACCTCTTCGGCGACGACTGCTGGATAGATGACATCATGCGCTTGATTCCCGACCACCGCCACTTCCACGTTCGCTATTGGACCAGAATGCCGTAAGCTCTGCTACCCTTCCTCCTCTCGGGAACAAATAGATCAAACTCAGCGTCTATAATATGACGGGCAGCAAATCTGACCGCGGCGCCAGGCCGAAGCTGGGCAAGTAGTAACCGAAGGAGGACAGTTAGTCATGACAGTTAATCGTTTTCCCAAACTCGTGGCCGTCATCGCGGGACTGGCAGTGATGGTCGGTGCAGCGGCGATCTATCAGGGGGCGAGTGCAGCACAGCGCCCAGGCGCAACCGACGAATGGCCGCAATACCGATCCCAGAGCCAGACCGATCCCGCCAGAGCGATGCCGCGACCGGTCGCGGCCGACCAGCAGCAATCCCGTATAGTCGTGGTCAGCGGCGAGGGGACAGTATTTGCCGAACCGGACATGGCCATAGTCCAGTTGGGCGTCCAAACCAATGCGCCAACGGCCGGAGAGGCCCAGTCCAAGAATGCCACGCAGATGTCCAGGGTGATCGACAAGATTCTCGGTCTCGGCATCGATCGCAAAGATATCAGAACCAGTGGCATCAGCCTCTACCCCACCTACGACTCTCGTGACGGCAAGGCAACACCGACCGGTTACCAGGCCGGCAATCAGGTAAGCGTCGCCGTCCGCGATTTGAAGAAAGTCGCAGCCGTGCTCGATGGCGCTGTCGCCATGGGTGGAAACACCCTCAATGGCGTTACATTTGGCGTGCAGGATGACGGTGAAATCAGACTGGCAGCGCTGGCCAAGGCGGCAGAGAACGCCAGACCAAAAGCCGAGGCGATGGCCAAGGCCCTTGGCGTCAGGATCACCGGCGTCGAATCAATCATCGAGCAGGGCATAAGTGCGCCGGCGCCCCGCGACACGGTGAGAATGGCCGCAACAACAAGCGACGCAACGCCAGTCATGCCAGGGCAATTATCCTTCGTCGGCAGCGTACGTGTGACATTTTCGTACTAATCAGAGACCCAAAATATCACCATTGATTGATGAAACCAGAACCCTTATAATTGCCAAAATGGCCAAGGAATCGATAGCCCTGCGCAGACAGGGACCGACCGCGCACGATCTACCCCGTACCTGACGAGAACAGCGACGTCCAGGCTATAATGATCGGTGTGGCAGAATAGATTACTGTGGGAGGTGTAGCATGGCGATTTCAGGATTCTGCAACCAAAGTTTTGCCCGGGTAGGCGATGAGTTTGCCCGGAACTTCGAAGAGCGGGCAGATGTAGGGGCATCGGTTTGCGTCACCGTGGAAGGTGAGACGGTCGTCGACCTCTGGGGCGGAACCGCCCGGGTTGAGACTGGCGTCCCGTGGGAAGAGGACACGGTCGCACCGATATTCTCTAGTACCAAGGGCGCCACGGCTCTCTGCGCCCACGTCCTCGCTTCTCGGGGCATGCTGGACATAGATGCGCCCGTTGTCCGTTACTGGCCGGAGTTCAGTCCTTCTGGCGGAACGACCGGCAAGGAGAACATCACGGTAAAGATGCTCCTCAATCACCAGGCCGGCCTTCCCGCCCTTCGCAAGAAACTGCCCAGAGGGGCCTTCTACGAATGGAATTACATGGTGACCGCCCTCGAAGAGGAGGAGCCATTCTGGGAACCGGGCACCCGCCACGGCTATCATTCGCTGACCCTTGGCTGGCTAGTCGGCGAAGTGATCAGACGC
>JAUSEJ010001041.1 GCA_030650265.1 Dehalococcoidia bacterium
GGGGGCCGACGTCAATGTCTGTAAGCGAGCTGGTCTGCTGCATGATATCGGCAAAGCCGTCGATCACGAAGTCGAGGGACCTCATGCGCTTATCGGTGCAGATATCGCAAGGAGGTTCAACACAGCGCCAAAGGTGGTTCACGCCATCGCCTCCCATCATGGTGAAGAGGAACCCGTCACAGTGGAGGCCTTCATCGTGTCTACGGCCGACGCCATAAGCGGGGCCCGACCAGGAGCGCGGCGTGAGTCCCTCGAACACTACGTGAAGCGATTGGAAGCTCTGGAGAGCGTAGCCAATAGCTTCTCCGGGGTAGAGAAGTCATTCGCCATACAGGCCGGCCGCGAGGTCCGGATAATCGTGAAACCGGAAGAGATAGACGATTTGGCCTCGGTGCGGCTGGCAAGAGACATCGTCAAGAAGATCGAAGATAGTCTGGATTATCCAGGTCAGATAAAGGTCACGGTAATACGAGAAACACGCGCAGTGGATTATGCTAAGTAATCCCTAATAGTCTGGTACAGCGGCTCCGGCATCCAATTATTGGCTCTGCCGGGCCGCTCTCATTTTCGATTGAGACGCCGGGACGACAAATGACGGTGATAGGCCAGCCATCGGAGCTTTTGTCCAACAAAGATCAACTAGTTGATCTGCATTCCCATACTTCGGCGTCAGACGGAATTCTTTCTCCCGCCTCGCTGGTGAAGCTGGCTGCAGCCAAAGGCGTTCAGATTCTAGCGATCACCGATCATGACTCCACTCACGGTGTCGAGGAAGCGCTGGCTGTGGCGCGGTCCTTCCCCAACCTGCTCGTCATTCCGGGCATCGAGATCGGCACCGACGTTCCTAACGGCGAGGTGCACGTCTTGGGTTATTATGTCCACTACGGTGATCAGGCGTTCCAACGCAAGTTAGAGATGTTGCGGAATGCGAGACTGGTCCGGGCACAGAAAATGATCGCCAGGCTGGCCAAAATGGGCGTCAAGATCGAATGGATCCGGGTGCAGGAGATCGCCGGAAGCGGCTCTGTCGGCCGGCCCCACCTCGCTCAGGCAATGTTCGAGAAGGGTTACATAACCTCCCTTCAGGAGGCGTTCACCAAGTATATCGGGCGCAATTGTCCCGCCTACGCCGAGCGATACAAGCTAACTCCGACCGAGGCTGTCCAACTCATTGCCAGCGTGGGGGGACTGCCGGTGATAGCCCATCCCGCCGACATTCAGGAACTTGAGGCTCTTGTCAAGAAACTCAAGCCAGCGGGTCTTGTGGGAATCGAAGCCTACTACGGT
>JAUSEJ010001047.1 GCA_030650265.1 Dehalococcoidia bacterium
AAGCCTGCAACCAATGCCGGCCAGGCGAATATCCTCCATCCGTAGGGGTCGGGGATAGACACTTTGTTAGCTGCTGGCTATACCAGTGACCACCCGTGACCTGGAACAGATAAAGGAGTGAAGAATGGGAAAAGGGGTTAGCACGGCTGGGAGACTTGACGGGAGGTCGCACTGTGGCCGAAACTGATGCTGTACTGGAAGTCAGCAATCTCAAGAAGTATTTCCCCGTCACTAAGGGGATAATTTTGCGTAGGACGGTCGGCCAGGTGCAGGCCGTCGATGATGTGTCCTTCACGATCCGACGGGGAGAGACCTTCGCCCTTGCCGGAGAATCCGGTTGCGGCAAGACCACGACCTCGAGAGTGCTCTTACTGCTCGAAGAAGCGACGTCTGGACAAGTGCTGTTTCGCGGCCAGGATATTTTGCATGCCAAGCCGGAACTGGTGAAGGAATACCGCCGTTCGGTACAGGCGGTGTTTCAGGACCCCTATAGTTCCTTGGAGCCCCGGATGCGCGTGCGTGACATCATTACAGAGCCGCTGAGAGCAACCAGTACCTTAACCAAAGACCAAATGCGGACCAGAGTGGGGGAGGTTCTGACGCAGGTAGGCTTGAACCCGGACACTGCTACCCGTTTCCCGCATGAATTCAGCGGCGGGCAACGACAGAGAATCGCACTGGCGCGTTGTCTTGCCTCGTCTCCGGACTTGATCCTCCTCGACGAGCCGGTTTCTGGTCTGGACGTCTCGATCAGGGCCCAAATACTAAATCTGCTCAAAGATCTGCAAGATCAGTTGGGCGTGGCGTATCTATTGGTCGCTCACGACCTCGCTACTGTGAGGCATATGTGCACTGGCATAGCCATCATGTATTTGGGCAGGCTGGTGGAGACCGGATCAGGTGAGGCAGTGTTCGGCGACCCTATCCATCCCTACACAAAGGCGCTGCTATCGGCCGCTCTACCCTCCCATCCTCGGATCCAACGTACGGAGATCGAGCTACCAGGCGAGGTGCCCAGTCCACTGAACCCTCCTAAAGGCTGCCGGTTTCATCCGCGCTGTCCCATTGCCGTTATGCCTCTTTGCGGTACTGAGGTGCCGCAACTTGATGACTTTGGTGGGGGACACCTTGCAGCCTGTCACCTGGCGAAGAAGCCATAAGACATTATCCCAACTGATAACGTAACATAGCCGTATTTACTAAGTAGGGGCGACCGGTGGTCGCCCCTACTCGCACGCTGGTCATGGTGTTAGGTGAACGGCGATTCGATCCAGGAGAATCTGTTTCGAATCATTCGACTAGCTGGCCTATACTTGCTGAACGGCCAACGGACCAATGAAAGAAAAGCGAAGATGCCACCAGGCAAAGCACGCCCGGAAACCACTGGCTGGACCGCAGAAGACAAGTCGAAGGCAAGGCAGTGGTGGGCTCTGCCGGATTCGAACCAGCGACCAATCGGTTATGAGCCGACCGCTCTACCGCTGAGCTAAGAGCCCGAGGACAACCTATTCTAATTCCTGCCTCAGGATTGTACATCGGCTCTACCGGGCTGTCAAGAGAAAAAACCGCTGGCCCGATTAGTTGACTCACCGGGCCAGCGTGTCTATAATTGGCTTGTCCAACCGAGACCATGGAGGTTACCCATCATGCCGGAATCCTATAAACATTTTGTGCCCCATTCTGGCCTATCCATCGAACGCTACACCGAATCTGTGCCCAAAGATGGGAAGTACTATCTCTTGCGCAATGGCGAGATCACCAACGCCTTCCGGTCCTTGAAGCTGGCCGAGCAACGATTTCGCGAGATGCTCAAGGAGTTGGATTACACCCCACAACCGGTGGACCCTGCGACGAGAACTCAGGGCGAGATGCATATTGATCGCTACATGGACGCCAAAGACATGTATTGGGCCACCAGTCATATGCACAAATCTAGAGGGGGTAGGGGAGGCAGAGGAGGGGTCTAAATATCTTAGTTCGCATATCAAGAGATCAGCCGCCGCTAAGGATTTCCTTAGAACACTCTGCAAATTCGATTCTGACCACGGTAACCACTTCTAGCGCGATCTGCAGTTGGATCGTGATGGTTGACCTCGCCGCCAAGATGTGGCAAACTAGATCGTAAGGAGGGAACCGTGGACAGCCAAAGATTCGTGTTTGACGATGTAACTGCCCTTACCGCCGTGGCTGTGGGCCAACCCGGACAACGCAAATTCTACATTGTGGTTGGCCAGGTCGACGCTTGGGTTCGCTTTTGGCTGGAGAAAGAGGAACTGAACTCCTTGTCCGCGGCTTTTAGCGAGCTTATCGAGACTGTTGCCGATTCCGGTCTTCAACCGCCCCTGACAAAGGACGACAGGGCGCCGGCAATCCTCTTCGAGCCTCCCTATGCTCCCACGGCGAATTTCAAATCCATACGCCTCGCCGTTGGATATGACCAGTCACTCGATCGCATTGCCATGTTCGTCAACGGTCCCGAAGCCAGCGATGACGCCCCCACCCTGGTATGTTGGCTAACCCGAATTCAGGCCCGCACCCTCGGGGACAGAATCAACTTAGTGTGCGGCGCTGGACGAACGGCATGTATCTTGTGTGGCGCTCCTATCGATCCGGAAGGACACATTTGTCCCAGATCGAATGGTCATGGACCGAAGGAGCTCTGACCGGACGATAGCCATGCAAGATCACTCACAAACAACCTGGCAACAAAATCGGACAAGCTGGGCGGTAGACCGAGTCGGTATTCTCTCATTGCTCCGCGACGCGACCATAGGGGCTATCCACTTGATCCCGCACGGGTCCAATTACACCTTTCTCGTGCAACTCACTAGCGATACAGCAGGCCAGAGCTGGGCTATCTACAAACCGCGCAAGGGCGAGGCGCCACTTTACGATTTCCCTGATGGCACTTTGTTCAAACGTGAATACGCGGCATATCTAGTCAGCGAAGCACTGGGCTGGCGATTGGTTCCACCAACCCTTGTTCGCGATGGCCCCCACGGCGTTGGATCGGTTCAACTCTTCATCGAATCGGACCCCAACGTGCACTACTTCCTCTTCAAGGACAGACGGATCGAAGAAGCGCGCAAGACCGCCGCCTTTGACCTGGTAGTCAATAATGCCGACCGCAAAGCAGGACACTGCCTGGAGGGCTTTGACGGCAAATTATGGCTAATCGACAACGGCCTGACCTTCAACTACGCACCCAAGTTGAGAACCGTTGTTTGGGATTTCCAGGGGGAGGACATTCCGCCGACGTTGGTTGACGACCTGGCAAGATTGCGCCAGGCGATCTTAGCACCAGGCACCCTGTCTGCCGAGCTTGCATCGTTGCTATCTATCGAAGAGATGAGAGCCTTCGAAGAAAGACTTGAAGAGACTATTGGGAATCCGGTTTTCCCCCGGCCTGGCTACTACCGGAGCGTCCCCTGGCCGCCGGTTTAGACCGAGGCCTCAAGTGCTTGGCCACAAAGGAGGCGACTCCAGATGGTCCAACGATGAGAGAACGGGACCAACATCGCAATTCGATCTGCCCATCCTCGCCGGATATGCCAGAGGAAAACGTTTCGAGCTTCTCCCATATTCCCGAATCCTTTGTTCCCACCATGACCTCTCCGCCGGATTCCTGCATTATAACCACTCCTGCCGCCACGTCCCATATCTTTGGCGAGCCGAAGACGGCGAACTGAAAAACCCCGGCGCTGGTCAAAGCCATCTCGACGGCGACGCTGCCAAGTACCCGCGGCTCACCGTGCCTCCTCCGCAACTCCCTATCCATCTCGAAGCGGCGGTAACTGCCGGGCACACTCGTCAGCCTACCCGGGCTGGGCTCGCCTCCGTCAACAATCCTTAGAGAAACATCGTCCAACCACGCTCCCCGCCCCCTGGCAGCGTGAAAGACCCCCCCGAATCCAAGATGGGTTTGGGTCGAGAAGATGACCCCCACCACGGGAACCAGACGGCAGAGTACACCAATTGAGACGGCAAAAAAGGGCAGCCCATTGACGAAGTTGGTGGTCCCATCCAGAGGGTCGAGAACCCAGCAATACTCCGACTTTTCGGCCTCTACACCTGTACCTTCCTCACCAAGGATGGCATGGCCGGGGAAATCGCGGGCGATGGCAGATCTGAGAAAGGTCTCTAACTCTTTGTCCAGGTCAGTGACCGGGTTTCGCATGCCCTTCGATTTGTAATCCACCTGAAGAGGAAGGCTATAGCGGGCCATCAATAGGCGTCCGGCCTCACGGGCGTAAGTTATGGCCTTTGCCTCAATGCATTCAAGCGTCAAATCATCAACACGAACGCTGTCCAAAGTCTTGCCTAGTCCTCTTCGAGCGTCGAGGTATCACCCTCGGGTAGCCCCAACTCTCTTGCCTTGAGAAGGCGACGCATGATCTTTCCACTGCGCGTCTTGGGCAACGAATCCAGGAAGTCAATTTCCCGGGGAGCCACGGCAGCGGCCAGCTTCTGGCGACTGAAGCGCATCAACTCGTGACGCAGTTCTTCACTCGGCTTGTAGCCTTCCTTCAGAGCAACAAAGGCCTTGACGACCTCCATCGCAATGGGGTCAGGCTTGCCGATAACCCCCGCCTCGGCAACTGCCGGATGCTCGAGCAGCGCACTCTCCACCTCAAAGGGACCAACAAGATGGCCAGCCGTGTTAATGACATCGTCAACTCTGCCTACGAACCAGAAGTACCCGTCTTCGTCCATCTTGGCCTTGTCGCCGGTAATGTACCAGCCGTTCTTGAAACGCGACTCGTAAAGCTCATTGTTCTTCCAGTAGGTCCGAAACATAGCCGGCCACCCCGGACGAATAGCAAGATGCCCTTCGACGCCGGCAGGCACCTCTTGCTGACCATCGTCTATTATGGCTGCCGTGATGCCGGGGAACGGCTTTCCCATAGAGCCTGGCTTTATGTCCGAAACCGGGTAGTTGGCAATAAGAATATTGCCGGTTTCTGTCTGCCACCAATTATCGTGGATGGGGAGACCCAGATTGCGCTGTCCCCAGACAACGGCCTCCGGGTTCAGCGGCTCACCCACGCTGCAGACATGCCGCAGCGAGCTGAGATCGTATCGTCCGGGCAATACCTCGCCAGCCTTCATCAGCATCCGGATGGCTGTGGGAGCAGTGTACCAAACCGTGACCTTATAGCGCTGGAGCACCGAATACCAGGCGCTAGCGCCGAAGCCACCCTCATAGACAACTTGTGTCACTCCGTTGGTCCAGGGGCCCGACATGCCATACGAGGTACCTGTCACCCAGCCCGGATCGGCCGTACACCAATAGATGTCGGCATCTTGAAGGTCAAGGGCAAACTTTGCGGTGATCAGATGCCCGAGCGCCGCACCATGGGCGTGCACCGCTCCCTTGGGCTTCCCCGTGGTCCCCGAGGTGTAATGTATGATCGAGTAGTCATCTTTCGTCGTCGTCACCGTCTCAAACCGGTCCGAAGCCCCCGCCATGGCCTCATCGTAGCTGACCTCGCCTGGTGACAGGGCAACAGGGGACTTCTCTCTACTAACGATGATGATGTGCTTGAGGTCGGAAAGCTCAGGAAGGATAGAAGCTATACGTCGCCTTAGGGATGGGCTGGTCACCAGCACCTTCGCTCCACTATCAAGCAGCCGATCTCGAACAGGGTCCGGACCAAAGGCGGAGAAAAGGGGGCCGATAACCGCACCTGCTTTGAGTGTGCCAAAGGCAGCTACGTAGATTTCCGGAATTCGGTCGAGAAAGGTAAAGACTCTATCCCCTTTCTCAACGCCCAGGGAAGTGAGAACGTTGGCAAAGCGGTTGGTCAGGCGCTGAAGATCGCCGAAGCTATATCTCTCGGTGGTGCCATCTTTGCCCTCCCAGAGGAGCGCTGCTTTGTCGCGCCTCGACCCGTTGGCATGCCGATCGATTGCCTCGTGAGCAAGATTGAGACCGCCGCCCGCCAACCCATCAAGAAGGCCCGAGGCCTGGTCCCAGTCAAACTCCTTTCTCGCTGCCGCATAGTCTGTCAAATTGGGCTTGGTTTCGGTTTCGGCAGGTTGGGGTTTCCGAATGATAGCGTAATCCAAACTCTATGCCTCCTCCAGCAAACTTGGCTATGTGTCCTACTCGATAGGCTAGCTACAAAGCGATTGAATTGTGTCATATGGGGTCTACATAGGACCTAACATTGGCTTGTTGTGCCGTTTCGCCCTACCGCAGTGTGATCATATAGCGCTGCCGCACCTGGGTCAAGTAGTTTCTCGACAGACCCCCATCCTCCCCAAGGAATCGCTCGCCTTGCGTCGGGTCGGCTATTATGATACGCTGGGGATGATAGAAAAGAACCAGAGGTTAAGCATGGTTTACGACTTTCATACCCACACCTTTCTTAGCGACGGCGCCCTCTCTCCCATCGAACAGATTCGACGGGCCATCGTTAAGGGCTACACCGCCATCGGGTTGACAGATCACGTCGGACTGGGCAATCTCGCTGATGTGCTCAGACAGGTTATTACGGATTGCGCTCTGGCCCGGAGATACTGGCAGATCGAAGTTGTGGCCGGTGTGGAGATCACACATGCTCCGGCGGCCTCCATTGCCGGCTTGGCCAGCTATGCCAAGGAACTGGGAGCGGCGATTGTGCTGGTCCACGGCGAGACCCTTGTCGAGCCAGTGGAGCCAGGTACCAACATGGCAGCAATCAAGTGCCCCGACGTGGATGTTCTCGCCCATCCAGGCCTGCTCACCCTCGAAGAGGCGATCCTGGCCGCCCAAAACGGCACGTTCATCGAGATCTCAGCCCGCAAAGGTCATTCGTTGAGCAATGGGCACTTGGCCAACATATGCCGCCAGGCAGGGGCAAGACTATTGGTCAATTCGGACGCGCATTCACCTGAGGACCTCTTGACTACCGATTTCGCCAGAGCAGTGGCCCTGGGCGCCGGTCTCGCCGGGTCGGAAATCGAGACGGTGCTGGTAGAGAATCCGAGACGGCTTCTCGCTACCCTTTCTGCTGGAGCCCGGAGACCAGACTCGAATACTTGTCCATGAGAGCGTTTGCCCCGTCAGCCGTCGTCGATTCGGCGATGACGTGGAACAGTGGACGGTCGGCATCTGGCAGGACGAGAACCCACTCCTGCCCCATATCGATCTTCACTCCATCAACCTGACGCGTCTTGCGATCCCGATACTGCTCGTTGAGTATCCGCATGACTTTGCCTTTGGCCTCCCAAGGGCAGGCGACGCGACCGTGGGTCATGTGATACTGTGGCAACGACCGGACAACTTCCGAGAGTTGAACGCCGGCCGTAGCGAGAAGTTCGACAATCTTCGCCACCATGAAGAGACCGTCGAAACCGGGATGGAACGCGGGGAAGACTATTCCCCCCTCTCCGTCTCCGGCAAGAACCACTCCGTCCCGACTGGCCGCCAACATAAGGGCGCTGGGATCGACCTTGGTACGTACTACGGTCCCTCCGTGCCTGAGAGCAATCTGCTCGAAAATGCTAGGAGCGGAAACGGGCACCGCAATGGTCCCTCCGTGGCGCAGACTGAGCACGAGCGAGGCAAGAGCAGCCAACAGCGTCATCGGGTCGACGACGTTGCCAAGGTCGTCGACTACATATACCCTCTCGCCGCCGACATCCAACCTGACGCCGAAGTCGCCATGTAGCACAGAGACAATGGCCGCTAGCTGGCCCATGCCCTGATCGAACTCCTGCGGCGATCTCGCAAGCTTTCCTTCGTCCATGCTGGCATTAAGGGTAACGGTGTTGCAGCCGAAATGGTTCAGCAGGCCAGGCAGAATAGCGGAGCAACTCCCGTTCGCATAATCTATGACGATGGAACTGTTGCAAGCGGTCTTTCCTAGGACTTCCAGGTCCAGCGATTTATTAAACCCCTCGACATACCTCTGGCTCAGTTCCGGACCCTCCGAGATTACGCCAAGCTCCTCCATGTGGGCGCGGCGGAAATCCTCCCTGAAGAAAGTGTTCTCGATTTTGCGCTGAGCGCTCTTATCCAGGTCCAGGCCACGCCCGTCAAACAGTTTTATGTCGACTGTACGGGCATCAAAGGGTGATAGACGGACATGCACGCCACCGATGGCCGAACTGATGCGGGTCAGGTAGCGAGCCACTGGCACTGGTACGCTCTTTATGTCCAATACGTTAACGCCGGCAGATGGCAGACCGGAAATCATCGCCCGTTTGATCATTCTGGGGGCCCGGTGTGGATCCCGATTCATGATAACTGTGGCGCCCTTTGCCAGAGTGGCGCCGTAGGCTGCCCCCACTTTCGCGGCAAACTCAGGGGTCATGTCCACGTTAACTAGACCGGTCACGCCATACCGGCCAAACAACACGCGCGCTCCCTGAGAACCCCAGATGATGCTCGAGTTGACCGTGGCGCCCCGTTCCACCACTTTGTTCGGCCAGATCTTCACGCCGGGCTGGATAATGGCACCCTCTTCCACAACGGTACGGTCACCGATCACCGCCCCTTCGAAGACTATGGCCCTGCTCTTTATGCTGCACTGCTGTCCAACAATGGCGCCGCGTAGCTCCGCCCTCTCGCCAATATAGGAGTCACGCCAGACTATGCTCCGGCTGACCTGGGCAGAACTATCGATAATGGACGAGCTACGTATGACGCTGGGGCCATGTATGACTGCGCCGGCCCTCACCTTACAATCCGAACCGATAAAGACAGGCCCAAACATCTGCGCTCCCGGGTGAATATCGACATCCTCGGACTCTACCCAAATGCCACCTCCCAGGTGCTTGCCAAGGGATCCAACATCTACCTTACCGTTCAGGACATCCTGATTGGCTCTCATGTATTCTTGCAGGCTACCCACGTCACACCAGTATCCTTCCACCACAAAACCAAACAAAGCCTCGTTTCGCTGGAGAAGAAGAGGGAACACATCCTGGCTGAAATCGACAGGCTCGCCGCCCTTGTAAAAATCGAAGATCTCCGGCTGCAAAACATATACGCCGGTGTTTACGGTGTCGCTGATAACTTCTCCCCAGCTTGGTTTTTCCAGGAACTGGCGAATACGCCCATCGGGAGCGGTCACAATTACCCCGTATTCGAGTGGATTGGGGACACTATAGAGAGTGATGGTGGCAAGAGCCTTCTTCTCCCTATGGGCTTTTATGATGGCGCCAAGATCAAAATCCGTGAGGGCATCGCCGCTTATCACGAGAAAGGTATCGTCGCGAAGCTGGCTCTCAGCGTTTTTCACACTGCCGGCGGTGCCTAGAGGGGTCTCCTCAACACTATAGGAGATCTTCATGCTGAGGCTGCTACCATCGCCAAAATAATCTTGGATATCGGAGGCGCGATATTGAAGGGTTACAACCACCTCGGTAATGCCGTGACGCTTGAGCAGTGTCAGTATGTGCTCCATACAGGGCTTGTTCACGATTGGCACCATTGGCTTGGGCCTTGCAATCGTGAGCGGTCGCAGTCGCGAACCCTCACCGCCAGCCATTACAACAGCTTTCATGGCTTACTCACTCCTAATTGTCACTATCGCCTGGCTAATTCTACAACGCTTCTATGCCTCAATGCAACTTCAGCCTAACATGCGGGTCTTGCAAAACACATTGACTCGGACTAAAATGACAGAGGTGTCATCTGAAGGCATCCGGGAGCGGGAATGATCAAGACCGAGCGAGGAAACGAATCATTGACCAGGACAAAGTCAGGCGGCATTTCGACAGCCCATATTGTCATTGCCCTGGTCATTCCACTCATTGCCTATTTTGGCCTCGCCGCCGGACAGAAAGCGATTGAGGTTTATCAACTGAATCAGGACGCGGCGCAGGTTCGGGCAGACACCGAAGGGCTAAAAGCAGAAAACGCCCGTCTCCTCGCCCTTATCGAGTATCTTAAGTCGGACGCCTATATTGAGAAGATCGCGAGAGAGCAGCTCAATCTGGTCAAGCCCGGCGACAAGGCGGTAGTGGTCCTGGCTCCTGAAGGAAAGCCGCAGGTCGGGGATCGGGCTCAATCGCCAATTGACAATACAATCGCGAAACCGAATTGGCGGCAATGGTGGGACTTCTTCTTCGGTGCTACCAAATAGCGAGCGCCGTCAGAGCCGGTTAATCAAGTTGACGGGTGCGGCAGCCTGTGATATATTGATGCCGTTGATCTTCTTGGGCGATTAGCTCAGTTGGCTAGAGCGTCTGTTTTACACACAGAAGGTCGGGGGTTCGAGCCCCTCATCGCCCACCAAAATATCTCCACTTTTGCCCCACTTTGGCCAACATTCCTCTTGCACCAGCAGATTCTGCGCCCAAGTTGCGCCCATTCCTTTTTTGAACCTCATCCTAGAGCCCTCTCCATTGCCCTTGCCGCCTCTTCCTGCATGGTCGGTAACACATG